>JABJKH010000021.1 GCA_018660465.1 Rhodospirillaceae bacterium | reverse complement strand
TAGCGTCCGCCCGCCTGCTTTTGCAGTTGGGCGAGTAAGGTGTCATTGAATTCATCCGCCGCGGCCTTGGGGATCGGCACCTCATCGCCATCGAAAGGCCAGATGGCGATGCGCAGCTTTTTGCCCGCGGATTCATCGTAAATCCGCCTAAAATAGCTCAAAGCCTTACTGAGATTTTCAGCGTTTTTAGGAGGTCGGCCTGATTTATCTATGCCGCTGATAATTTCATAGGCGATCTCACGAAACGCCTCGGCTTGCTTATCTGCCGCCATCAGGGGCGCTGGCGCCATGGCGAATATGGCAACCAAGACGAACGCCCAGATATGAAAACAAAGCCGCTGAACCATCAAAACCAATTTCACCCCCTCATTGCAGAACCTGGTGCGTTAATTGTATTGCCGCTCCCCCACCAGAACGTGCGTCAGCTGAAACGGAAAACCGAAATGCCGCATCCATGCGACTGGGCAGGTTTAGCAACCATTCGGCTTGTCCCTCGAAGAAAGTTCTGCTCTCAGCAGTATCTTGCCCCATATACCGGCCAGACAAAACCCGTAGGATTGCCACGCCCTCGAACTTGGCATCGGCAGCCGCAACCTCGACACGAAGGCCACACACGTCCGCCAACTGACTTGATGTAGTTTCCCCGCTTGCATCGATGCCAACCGGAACCTCACGAGCCGTGGCGCCACCGAACTGAACATCAATGCAGCTCTTTCCTGACGGTGGTCGGCGCTCGAAAATCAGTATGCTGGGACTCTTTAACGCTGTCTTAACGGGAATTGGCCATCCGCTTCACAGACACAGAAAAATACTTTGTCTCGGAGGCTTCCGTCTATCGCCTGCTCAAATCCCTTGATCTGATAACCAGTCCGGAATTCATCGTCATTAAGGCTGCTGATGAGTTCAGGGACAAGACGACAGCTATTAATGCACAAAAGCCGAGACTGCTGTCGGACAACGGGTCCAGCTACGTCTCTGGTGAGCTGGCAGAATGGTTGGACGACAGGAAAATGGGGCACATCAGGGGGGCACCATATCATCCGCAAACTCAGGGCAAGATCGAGCGATGGCATCAAACGCTGAAGAACAGAATATTACTGGAAAATTATTATCTACCCGGTGATCTCAAAAACCAGATCAGCGCCCTCATCGATCATTATAATAATGACGGCTACCACGATAGCATTGGCAACGTTATCATCTCACCCACCGCTCACAATCTGCGCCTTTTGATCTCGGCCATAATACCGCCGGGCGAAGTACGTCATAGTGCCTTCAAGATATTTCCCCAACTCCTTATGGGTAACTTTGCCGTCACCGTTACCATAAGGCTTTTTGTCGCCTTCACCGCTCATTCCCATGAGGAAATACTTGGTGAAGAGGCTGTGCTTCCCGTCCTCCTCCCAAGATGCAACCTGATCTAACGCACCAGCCGATATGACTGTGATGTTGGAGGGAATTAGGGTGGCTTTAGGTTCAATGGAAATTCCAGATGACCGGGGGAGCACCAAGCCAGCCTGACTTGCACCGGAGAAGCAGGCTTCCAAAATTACCGTGACAGATTTGGCGGATATCTTTCCGAGGTTCTTATAGAGGGTGGAAAGTTTAAAACCCGTCAATCTGATTGTTCTTGCCGAAGCATCAGAAGGAACGAGATAGGTGCTGCCGTTTTTACCAGCGGGTGCGCCATGACCGGCGTAATAGACATAGACATTGGAGACGCCGGGTTTAGTCCAGTTAAAGAGTTGTCCCTGATGATCTGTATCATTACCGAAGATAGAGATAAGTTGGGTCCCCGTGGCATCCTTGAGGTGGATGATGTTGCCAACACGCACCCCTTTAGCCTTCATGAAATACCGCTTGATGCCTTCGGCGTCGGCGTAAGCAGGGGCGACGTTGGGGATTTCCTTGCCAAACTTCTTGTAATCGGCGTTGCCGATGATGACGGCAATATCATCAGGATGGGTTTTAGATGACCGGAAACGCACATTTATAGGCTTGGTGGGGAAGGTGTTGGTCGCTGTATCTTCCTGTGATTGAGCCTTGGCAACAGACGTTGGCAGAGTTGGATTTGGAAAAGGTTTGGTTTCTTTAGCAGGAGGCGACTTATCGATTTTACTCAGCGCGGCGACCGTTTCACTGAGACCATTCCATTTCGGATGGCTCTCGATACTGAACTCCCAAGCATCTGTACCTGTCGAATCAATGGCCTTGAAGCCAAATTGATAGGCGCGAACCTGCCAACAACTTTCGGATTGCGCCATCAGGTCTTCGAGTTTTGCCGCCACTCCATCAAAACAAAGTCGGCCACCGCGAATGGACCACTTGGCCGCGACCTCTTCATCCCACCCATTCCATCCCGATGCATCGCAATGCACGCGAACCACCGTGTCACCGCTTTTGGGGAACGACGCACGAAAATCAGGAATACCGTGGTTACCTTCGGGCTCGCTTACACAGATCCCCCCCGAAGCAAAAATTTCCGCCCCGGAAAGCAGGGCCTCAAGCTGTTTATCGCGATAGATTTCCGATGCGCCGGATGGACCG
>JABJKH010000020.1 GCA_018660465.1 Rhodospirillaceae bacterium | reverse complement strand
GGCCTACACACCTGACGCCTCTTTACTTTTGGGCTCCTCCGCTTTATCACTCCGGTTTCTTTATATTAGCAAAAGCGATTATTCATGTCCCCATACAGAACCATCGATGATTTAGAGAGCGGCACGTCGCGCGTTCTTGTTCGTGCCGACCTTAATGTGCCCATGAAGGATGGGATAATTACAGATTCCACACGCATAGACCGAACCGTCCCGACCCTTTTAGAACTGGCCGAAAAGGGAATTGGCGTTATTGTCCTATCTCATTTTGGACGCCCTAAAGGTCAGCGCGTTGAGGAAATGAGTTTAAAGCCCGTCGCCCAGGGCCTCAGCAAAGCGTTAGAGGGAAGAAACGTCACCTTCGCAGATGATTGCATCGGACCTGACGCGAAAGAGGTCGTTTCTCAAATGAAACCAGGAGAGATCGTCCTGCTTGAGAACCTTCGCTTTCACGCGGAAGAAGAAAAGAATGACCCTGGCTTCGCCGCCGAACTGGCCGCCCTTGGAGATGCCTATGTTAGTGATGCTTTTTCGTGCGCACACCGTGCCCACGCTTCAACTGAAGCCTTAGCACGGCTGCTGCCAGCTGCTGCGGGTCGCCTGATGCAGACCGAGTTAGAAGCTCTCTCCAATGCCCTTGAAAATCCAACGCCTCCTGTCGCGGCGCTTGTCGGGGGTGCTAAAATTTCGTCGAAGATGGAAGTCCTGGGCAATCTCTCCCGTAAAGTTGATTTCCTCATCATCGGCGGTGCGATGGCTAATACGTTCTTGCATGCCCAAGGCATTAATGTCGGAAAATCACTTTGCGAACACGATATGGCCGATGCGGCACGGGATATTCTTGCTGCCGCTGCTAAAACATCATGCCAGGTGGTTCTGCCAACCGATGCGGTCATTGCCCGTGAATTCAAAGAAGGGGCGACGAGTGAAGCTTGTGCACTTGATGCCATCCCAGAAGATGCCATGATCCTCGACATCGGACCGAAATCCATTGCCGCGTTGAAAGATATTTTGGGTGGCTGCAAGACTTTGGTTTGGAATGGCCCCATGGGCGCATTTGAAATCTCGCCCTTTGATGTCGGCACCAACGCTGTCGCTCAAGAAGCCGCCCGACTGACGAAAGCTGGGACATTGCTCAGTGTCGCAGGCGGCGGCGATACCGTCGCGGCTCTGGCCAACGCCGGCACAGAGAATGATTTCTCTTATATATCGACAGCAGGCGGCGCCTTCTTGGAATGGCTTGAAGGCAAGACCCTGCCGGGTGTCGCGGTATTGCGAAAATAGCCGCTTAGGAACTTGGTATTTATGAACTGGGCGGCTGATTGTGGCCGAATTCTGAAGACTCATCATCTTCATCATAATCATCTGGTTTTTTTTCCAGCTTGCCGACTTGTTCGTTCAGCATCCAGCGCAGGTATTCAGACTGCTTCAGAAGGTCTGAGGTAATTTTCAAGGCTTGCTCAGAACTGTTGGCAGCGATGGCATGAGCCGTTTCCTTTGCATCACCAATTAACTCGCTGATGTCTTTAATCGCCCGACTGATCTGGGTGTTGGTCGCGCGAATGATATCGAAGCGTTTGCCAACGGCTTCTTCTCCGACCCCCAACTGATCCGACGAAGAGCGGCTTTCCGGTGACAGGACGACAAGATTTGCCGGTGTATCCCCGTCGCGGGGAAATTTAGACCCCGGCTTGAAGACCAGAAAATCCGCTTGTTCCTCAACACCGGATAAGAGCTTGCTCACCTCTGACAGGCGTCTTACTGCCTCGGTCAGACCTTGGGTTAAGGCCCCTGTTCGCTCGGCCTCGTAGGCGGCATCGGTTACATTTTTAGACGACTGTGCGACTTGTTGGCTGATCGTCGAAATCGGTCCTGTCAGAGCATTCGATGGCACGCTAGGTCGCGGTTCCGGCTCTTGTGGCTGGGGCAATTGAGCTGGTGAAGTTTCCGCAGCAGGGGCAGGAGCAGGAGCAGGAGCTTCCACTTCGATGGGAGCCGCCTTTACTTCCTCCGCAGGCATTTCTTCCACCTTCTCATCAGCCACCGTATCCGTCTTCGCCAACAATTCAGCCTCGGCCTCTTCTGCCGCAGCCCGCGCCAACTGCGCTTCACCCCTTAATTGCACGACTTCTTCTAATGTCGCCCCAAAAATCGCCAAGGCCCGCGCCAATTCGCCAATTTCGTCGGCATTCCCCAACGCCGGGATTTCGACATCGCTTTCGCCTGATACCAATTTACCCGCTGCTGCCGCTGATTCACGGATTGGCAAGGTCAAGCTACGGATAAGAATAATTCCGGTAATCGCCATTAAGATGAGGAGAAATCCGCTGCTACCGACCAGCGCGATCCGTGTTATCCTCACGCTTTCATTTAAATTTCGTTCCATTAATTTGATCTGATTGCCGGCAAAGCCTGCCAAACTGTCAACGCTGGGAATCATGTAGGCATAGATTTCGTTTAAGCGTCCGACGTTATTTTTGTTAGCGATCCGCGCCCGCGCATAAGCTGCAACATGGGATTGATAAAGCTTCATCAAGTCGCTCAACTCTTTCTTATCCTCGCCGGACAGCGTACTGGAGCCGACCAAAGCATCAAATTCCTGACCCCGCTTCGAAATTTCAGTCCGAAGCCTGGCATCGCCGTGCAAGGTGAAGTCTTTTTCATGGCGACGAATCCGCGCCAGGACATCGCGCAGGCCACCCGCGGCCCCTGCCATCTTCACCAACATACCTTCAAGGGTCTTGGCCGCTACCGCCATCTGACGTGCGAGAATATCAGTCTCCGTAATGACGAGTTCTTTTTTTGAATTTACCATTTTGGCAAATTCTTCAGTGTATTGAGAGAGGCCATCGTTGATCGTCGTAATATGATCGCGCACCGTCCCTGTATCAGACCGGCCGTACAGGGCATTCAGGTTCTTATTAATCTCGCGCGCAGTCTTATCAAATATGTCCTTGAACTTGGGTTCCTTGCTCAGCAGATAGGAATTTTCGGAACTCCGAAGTTTGAAAGCCAGTCGCTCCACCTTGGTGGCAAGCCCTGTCATTGTCTTGGCCTGGACTAATGCAAGCTCGGCCTGGGTGGTTTTTTTATCAAGCATAAAGAACCCGCTGCCCAAAAGCGCGAGCGAGATGAGGGACGTCCACACGAAGATACTCACCCGTGTCCCGACGCGGCTGCCACCTAACAATGTATGACGGGCAAAATCGTGGCCACCGTCTTCCGTATATCCTCGGTTCAGCGGATAATTAGCTGCCATCTACAACTCCCCAGGTACTCACACTTCTGCTCATTCTCTCAACGCCTTAGTTTATAAGGCATTTTAGGGTTCGGAGACAAATTTTCCAGAGGAATATTAAATTTTGGGCCGCCCCAATTAAAAAATGCGGGGGCTTGCCTCCCTGCGGGACCACAGCCAAACTGAAATTATGACGAAGCAAAACAAATTATCGGGCCCTACGGTTAAGGCCATCCCTGAAGGCGACACCCTTCCCCGTTTGGTCTGTCCCGACTGCGGATTTATCAACTACGTAAATCCCAAAATCGTGGTCGGCGCGATCTGTGAGTGGGAGGATAAAGTACTCCTCTGCAAACGTGCGATTGAGCCTCGCCTCGGCTATTGGACACCGCCCGGTGGATTCATGGAACTGGATGAAACAACGGCCGAAGGCGCGCAACGGGAAGTTTGGGAGGAAGCCTGCGCCCGGGTCGAAATCGGCCAATTGATCGGAATTTTTGAAATCCCTCATATCAGCCAGGTCCATATGTTCTATCACGCTCGCCTCATAACACCGGAGTACGCAGCAGGACCGGAGAGCAAGGATGTTGCCCTATTTACCGAAGAAGAAATTCCCTGGGACGACTTGGCATTTTCCAGCGGCACCTGGGCCATGCGGCGTTTCTTTGACGGGGATGAAAGCGTCGGCCATACCCTGGGTCACCTCAAACCTAAATTTTAAATTTTTTTGATGTTTAAGGAGGATTCGTCGGCCGGCTAGACGGTTTATTAACTTTTGTCTTTATAATGGGGGCATGGCTGATCCGACGATTTCCTCCGCAACTTTTGTTTCCAAAACGACGCCGCCCAAAGTAAATCGCGGCGCGCAGTTTTTTGATAGCGTCGCCAAGACTCCGGCAAAAAACAGCCTTCCTGATCAGCAAAGAGGCTTCGAACAAGCGAGCCAGTCTCTGCCGACAAATTCAAAACCCCGGACCGATGTCCCGCGCGGATTTTATCTGAATATTATTGTTTAGCTGAGTTAAGCCCCCCGCCCATGCGGCACATCGAATCCAATATCAGGGCCGACAGGCACAATCCCGAACGGGTTGCGGTCTTTATTTTTGTGGTAGTAACCAGCTTTGTAAGCTTGGATGTTAACAGTGCTGGCGATGCCGGGGACTTGATAGAGTTCGCGGGTATAGCCTGACAAGTTAGTGTATTCTTTGATTTGGCGCACGTTACACTTGAAAGCCCCAACATAGGCCGCATCAAAGCGGATCAAGGTTGGGAACAACCGCCAGTCTGCTTCTGTCAAACTATCCCCCACAAGATAGCGTTGCGATTCTAAGCGCTCTTCCAAACTGTCCAAGGTTTCAAACAAGGGTATTACGTTCTCTTCATAGGCTTCTTGAGAGCGGGCGTACCCGGTCTTGTAAACACCATTGTTGATGTTCTTGTAGACGACGTTGTTTATTGCATCGATTTCACTTCGGAGTTCTTCCGGGTAGTAGTCTGTCGTGTCGTTGGTGAATTCGTTGAATGCGGTGTTCAACATACGAATGATTTCGGAACTTTCATTATTGACCATGCAGTTTTGTTTCTTGTCCCACAACATAGGCACCATCACGCGCCCGGTATAGTCTGGATGGGAGGCGGTATAGACTTCGTGTAAATGGGTTTTGCCGAACAGATGTTCCTTGTTAGCTTCCGAGCCGTTTTCAAAAATCCAGCCTTCCGGGCCCCGCGTCGGTCGGGCAAAGGAAATCGAGATCACGTTTTCCAGCTTCTTTAATTTCCGAAAAATGATCGTGCGGTGCGCCCAGGGGCAATTGACCGCAACATAAAGATGGTAGCGACCGGGTTCTGCCTTGAAACCACCATCGCCGCTGGGGCCCGCGGCACCATCAGGCGTCACCCAATGTCGAATGGGCGAGTCTGGGCGTTTAAACTGACCCCCTTTTCCGTGATAGCGGTCTTTTTCATCGTCGAGCCATTTGCCGTCAACAAGAATACCCATCGGTGCTGTCTTCCGTTCATAATCAATGTAAAATTTTAAAGCATCCAAAAGCCATTGCCCGCTGTTGTCCAGTAAATTGTCGGTGAAGATCTTTGCATCGAAAGTTGGCTTATTTGGTATGATCGACTTAGGGTAATTAAATGACTGATTTTTCCAGCACTCAAATGCGGCGCGCAAAGATTGTCGCGACCTTGGGACCTGCGAGTTCTGATGAGGAAACCATTCGTTCTTTAGTGGACTCTGGCGTCGACGTTTTTCGCCTGAATTTTTCCCATGGCATCCACGATGACCACCGCGCCAGTGTCGACATCATTCGCAAAATTGAACACGATCAAGGACACCCCATCGGCATCTTGATGGATCTTCAAGGCCCAAAGCTGCGGGTGGGCACATTTGAAGGTGGCGAGATTTCGCTCAAAGACGGCCAGGGATTTAATCTATATTTGAACGAACATACGGGCGATGCGGACGGCGTTATGTTGCCCCATGCCGAAATTTTTGAAGCGATGAAGCCCGGCATGGATTTATTGCTGAACGATGGCCGCCTGCGCTTGCGGGTTGATGCGGTGAATTCGGACGCAGCAGAAACAACTGTCATAACCGGCGGCCCCTTGTCAGACCGGAAAGGCGTGAATGTTCCGGGTGTCCTGCTGCCCATGTCGGCGCTCACCCAAAAAGATCGCCAAGATATGGAGTTTGGCCTTTCCCTTGGTGCCGACTGGTGTGCGCTGTCGTTCGTTCAATCACCGGAAGACGTTAAGGAAGCACGACACCTGATTGGCGACCGCGCAGCAATTATGGTCAAGTTGGAGAAACCGGCGGCGTTGGAATGGCTGGAAGAAATCGTTCAGTTATCTGATGCGGTCATGGTGGCACGCGGTGATCTGGGGGTTGAGATGGAAGCCGAACGGGTCCCCTCCGCCCAACGCAAAATCGTCAACGTCTGCCGTGAACAAGGAAAGCCCGTGGTCGTCGCCACTCAAATGCTGGAAAGCATGACGGCATCGCCGTCACCAACCAGGGCCGAAGCATCTGACGTCGCAACCGCTGTTTATGCGGGCGTCGATGCCGTCATGCTGTCGGCGGAAACAGCCTCCGGGGACTACCCCGTCGAAGCCGTCCAAGTAATGGATCGCATCATTCGATATACGGAGACCGATGAACACTACCAGCGCATCCGAGACCTGGAAGAAGCACCGTCGGAAGAATCTGATAACGATGCGATTGCAGCCGCGGCTTGTCATGTCGCCCATTCGAGAAATTGCGCCGCCGTCGCGACCTTCACCACCACGGGTTCGACTACACGCCGCGCAGCCCGGCTAAGAATGCCCGTGCCTTTACTTGGTTTAACGCCATCGCTTGAAACCGCCCGGCGTCTGCAATTGGTCTGGGGCGTTCGCGCCGTCAACACCCGGGACGTTTCATCATTTCCAGAGATGGTGGGAAAGTCTACTCGAATGGCCAGACGCGAAGGTTTTGCCGGAGATGATGACCGAATAGTCGTTACCGCAGGTGTGCCCTTTGGCACACCGGGGGCAACAAACATTCTACGCCTGGCGCGGGTTGGGGAATTCGATAAGGACGACTAAATAAACCGTCCACCCGAACAGGATCGTCGACCATGCGGCGGCGGTGTTTACTATTGGCCTCTATATGATAAATGGTGTCTCAAATGAAGGGACGGAACCAATCCACTGAACCCCTGCCAAAATTTTAAAGAGGATTTGAAATGGCCGCCGTCAAAGAGAAAACCGTCGTAACGCCTAAAATGGAAGCGACCTGCGTTTCGCATGCACGAACCGATCTCTCGACCAGGGACGTCACCATCCACATTGATGAGCCAGTCGCACGGGGCGGCACGAATTTGGGCTTTACCCCGACTGAGACGGTCGTTGCCGGCCTGATTGCCTGCACCAACGTAATCAGCAATCGCATTGCAGAATCGATGGATGTCGAATTCCAAAATATGGAAATTAAATGCGATTACGATTTCGACCCGCGCGGCGCACAAATGAAGCAAGAGGTCGATCTTGTGTTCATCGAAATTCGCATGGCCATCTCGGTCAATTCCAATGGCACGCCAGAACAGATCGAAAAAATTCGCTCAGACCTGGCAAAATTCTGCCCCATCGCTAAGCTGTTCACACAGGCGGGTGGCAAAATTGTCGATACCTGGGATGTTTCTCCCCTCTAAGCATTTACTAAAAGGCATAAAATTATGGACGGCCAACAACAAAGCAGGCTCGGGGGTCACATCCTGGCGGATCAACTCCGTATTCAAGGTGTCGATACCGTGTTCTGCGTTCCAGGCGAAAGCTATATCACGCTACTGGATGGACTGTATCAGCAACGCAATGCCATTAAGGTGATCAACACCCGGCACGAAGGTGGTGCCTCCAACATGGCGGACGCCTATGCGAAACTGACCGGCAAGCCTGGCATCTGCATGGTAACTCGGGGACCTGGTGCCACCAATGCCTCGGTTGGCATTCACACAGCGTTTCAAGATTCCACGCCCGTGATCTTGTTCATTGGCCAAGTTGCGCGGGACATGGTTGACCGTGAAGCCTTCCAAGAAATTGATTTCCGCCGCATGTATGGTGAGATGGCAAAATGGGTGGCGCAGATCGATGACCCTGCACGAATTCCCGAATACATTAGTCGCGCCTTCCATGTCGCGACATCGGGTCGGCCGGGTCCTGTGGTCCTCGCCCTGCCTGAAGACATGCTATCGGAAATGGCTGTCGCCTATGACGTGCCCGCTGCTGTTCCGGTTCAGGCTTCGCCCTCTGCCGATAACATGGAAAAGTTCCGGGAATTGCTGAGTGAAGCCAAGCGGCCTTTCATCCTTTTGGGCGGGCCGACCTGGAACGCCGAAGCGGTTGCCGACATGACCGCCTTTGCCGAAGCCAACAGCTTAACCGTCGGCGTCGCCTTTCGCTGGCAGGATTGTTTCGACAACCGTCATCCACAATATGCCGGTGATGTGGGAATTGGCATTAATCCTAAACTCGCGGAGCGGGTGAAGAATGCAGACCTGTTGGTCGTTGCTGGTCCTCGGATGGGAGAAATGACCACCCAGGGCTATGACTTGCTAAACATCCCCAACACCCAACAAAAGCTCGTTCACATTCACCCAGGTGCAGATGAACTGGGCCGAGTGTATTATCCGACTCTCGCCATCAATTCGTCACTGATCAATTTTGCCGCCGCCTGCCGTGCCCTGGAACCTGTCGACGCCTCCGCCTGGAAAGGTCAGTCGGAAGCGGCCCACGCGGATTATCTGGAACGCATTAAGCCGACCCAGGTTCCGGGCGACGTCAATACGGGTGAAGTCATCGCATATTTAAATAAGACCCTGCCGGAAGACGCCATATTGACTGTGGGTGCTGGCAATTATACAGCCTGGGCGCATCGCTTCTTTCAGCACAAGTCCTTTAAAACGCAATTGGCCCCAACCAGTGGCGCCATGGGATATAGTGTCCCAGCAGGAATCGCTGCTAAGCTGGCAGCCCCCGAACGCATGGTCGTCAGCATCAACGGTGATGGCTGCTTCATGATGCTGGGACAAGAACTCTCGACCGCCGCCCAATATGGTGCCAACGTGATATTTATCATCGTCAACAACGGCATCTATGGCACCATCAGGATGCACCAAGAAAAGCGCTATCCGGGCAACGTCATCGCCACAGATACGAAGAACCCTGACTTTGTAATGCTGGCAAAGGCCTATCACGCCCACGGCGAACGGGTGGAAAAGACAGAAGACTTCCCTGCCGCCTTCGAGCGCGCTCAAAATAGTGGCAAGCCCGCGGTTATCGAACTCGTCGTTGATCCGGAAGCATTAACGCCAAACCAAACTTTATCTGAATTTAGAGACGGGCCAAACTCATAACAAAGAAGAACCCATGAGCACAGCAGACCAGAGCATAGAAGGGACGTTCACCTATATTGTGGATAATGGCATTGCGCCTGTTCATGTTATCAGCGGTCCTGAGAAGGAAGCGCGAACACGGCCCGGCACCTATGAAGAACGTACGATTACTGTCCTGAATGGCCGCCCCAAGCGGGACACCTTTAGCCTCGAAACGCATGGGTTTGAATTTATCGACAATACGAGCGCGGTCACTGATTTCCAAAACCCAGATGAGCTGAAGGCGGTTTACTACCCGGAGATTGAAGCCCTGATACAGTCCCACACTGGGGCGTCACGTGTGCTGATGTTCGATCACACCATCCGCATAAGTGACGATAACTTGCGCCAAGAAAAATTGGCCCGTGCGCCAGTAAGGTCTGTCCATAATGACTACACGGATAAGTCCGGCCCGCAGCGTGTTCGCGATCTTTTGGAACCCGCCGAAGCCGACGCTGCCCTCAAAGGAAGGTTCGCCATCGTCCAAGTTTGGCGACCTATTACAGAAGTCCTTCAACGCGACCCCCTGGCCATTTGTGATGCGAGGACCTTACCTAAGGAAGGATTTATTGTTGTCGAACGGCATTACCCGCACCGCATTGGTGAGACCTATCACATTACTTATAACGCGGCGCATGAATGGTATTATTTCCCTGAGATGAAGCGCACCGAAGCGATTATATTCAAGGTATTTGATTCTGACCTGGATAGTCCAGTCCGCTATACAGCCCATTCCGCTTTCGAAGACCCGACCAGTCCCGCCGATGCAGCACCCCGCCAAAGTATCGAAGCTCGGGCTCTCGTATTATTCAACTAGGCACCGTCAGGTGCTATATTGTCTATCCCACTCAAATTCCTATATGGAGAGGATCATGGGTAATCAGACTGAAAATAATATTTGGAAAGAAATGAGAGACTGTCTGCTGGCGGCTAAGAATGCCAACTATCAGGCACTTAAAAATTACCCTCAACCCATCGCCGGATGCGATGTTCAGTTTCAACATATCTATGACGAACGTGATCGGATTGCCAAAGAATTGGCTCAGTTAAACGATTTGAATAAAGCACCAAATTCTATTGTCTCATTTCTCGAATCTTCTGCTTACATTGACTCCGATACTGTTCAACGATTAAGAGCAACCATCACAACATCTCCTTAACCTATTACCCCCAGACCTATAGGCTTCTAGAATGACCGAAAAAACAATTGCCGAGCTTGGCGAACCTCTCTACTACATTGCTGAAAACGCGACGGAAGCTGGCTTTCCGACGCCTCCAAATCCGTTGGGGCAATCAATTCGAACGTGGGTTCGAACCTTATCGGGAATGCAGAAAGAAGCACTTGTCGTATCTGCGGCTACGGGAACAGCTTGGCGATTTGTCTGCGATGAGGGCGCGCATTTAGGGGGGCTTGATCAAGCGCCAAATCCGCTTACCTACCTGAGCGCAGGCATGATCGCATCCTACATGAACGAAATTACGGCGTTAGCCGAGCAACGGGGCATCACGCTAAATGGACTCGAATTGCTTCTCGATAATTACTATTTCCGGGAAGGTGATTTCCGCAAAGGAACGATGAACAGTGGTGTCCTGCCTCCAGAACTTGAAATTCGATGCGAAGCGGACTGCGACGACCAAACTTTGAACACGTTGCTGTTCGAAGCCGTTTCAGCGTCACCGCTGAATGGCCTCGCGAGCGGTGTCCATCCGAGCCTGTTTACTTTGACCCACAATGGAAAACAGCTCACGCCTGAACAAGTGACGCCGTTAACATCAAACCCGTTTACCGATCCCGGCGATAGCTTCCCCAATCTTACCCGGGCCAATGTCCCTCATGTGGCATCTCCGCTGATTGAAAAATTAGTAGGCGATGAACTCGCGCGTGCGAATTTTGATAAAAATCCGCCCAATCCACCCGAGCTGGACGACGACAAACTCTTATTACATATGCATTCGAAATGCGTACTACGTCCGGATGGAATCAAAGAAATCTTCAAAGTTCAGAATGGAAACGGCGTTCCAAATTGGCACTTCCTATCGGACGAAGCGGAAGGCTTTGGCGGCAAGGGCCGGGCACCAGATGCGGCAACACTGATCTCCGCCGGAATCGGGCTTTGCTTCATGACACAGATGGGCCGTTTCTCGGGCATGGCAAAACTGCCGCTGACTGGATATCGGATTATTCAGGACACTCATTTCTCGCTCGGCGGTGCTTCTGGAAAAACTGGAAAGGCTGGCATTTCTCAACCGGTGGAAACGCACGTCTACATGGATTCAACCGTAGAAGATTCCGACGCTCAAAAAATTCTGGAAGTGGCAGAGAGAACCTGCTTCCTCCACGCCTTCTGCCGCGACGACGTGAAACCCAAGGCTCGGTTTTCAAGAACGTCACAAGCCGCGTAAAATTATTTCGCGGTTTTAACCTTCGGCGTTTCTGCTTCATGCATCCGATAGGTATTTCGACCAGCTTCCTTTGCGGCATAGAGAGCGTCATCAGCATTCGTCACTAATGTTTCAATTGACTCACCATCATCCGGGTAAACGGCAATTCCGATACTGGTGCCGATTTGCACTTTATGGCCAACTGCCTCCATTGGCGTTGAGAGGGCTTTGATCAGCTTCAATGCCGGCCCAACAATTTTTTCTTTATCATCGAGATCAGGCATAATTATCGCGAACTCGTCGCCGCCTATTCGCGCGATAACATCCGTTTCGCGGCAAACTTCTCGCATCTGATCTGCCACTTCCAGAAGCACCGCGTCGCCAACCGGATGTCCATAGGTGTCATTGACAGGTTTAAATTTATCTAAGTCCAACATGAGCAAAGCCAAATGATTTTCGTGGCGTTGGCTCAATGCAATGGAGCGCTGGAATTCGCGCATGAAAGCATTGCGGTTGGCAAGACCGGTCAAAGAATCCGTCATCGCCAATTTGCGAATTTCTTCTTCTGCTTTCTTGCGTTCTGTGATGTCTCTGATAACCGCGATAAAGGCGACATCTTCATCGATGTGTATCGGATTAACCGTTAGCTCTATGGGAAATTCACGCCCGCTTTTATCAACAGCAACCTCTTCAATCATCCGGCCCGTAATCCGAGCCGGATTACCATCTAAATAATTCTTGAGGTAGCCATCATGTTTTGACTTGTTTGGTTCGGGCATTAGGAAGGAAACATTTTGACCCTTTATTTCTGCGACATCGTATCCGAACAAGGTCTGGGCCGCGGGATTAAACATCTCAATCCAACCTTCTTTATCCGCCGTTATAATGGCGTCGGTTACAGTATTCATCAGCGATCGAATGCGATTTTCGCCGGCTTTTGCCTGCGCAAAGGCCTTATCGGCATCTTCCTTTGCAAAATGTAAATCTTCAGCTAGCCCGACCGCTTCTACTGCTCTTTCTTCAGCTCGCTCTCGAATATCAGTCAACTCGACCAACTGTAGATTTAGCTCTTCATTGGCGCCGGCTAAGCTCTCTTCCGCTTCGTGACGTTTGGCTGAATTGTCTTTTAAGATTTCAACCGCACGCGCCATCTCACCGATCTCGGTATCCATATTTGCGCTGTCCACTACAACGTTGTAATCGCCCTTCGCGATGCTGCTCATTGACTGTGACAGAGCCTGAATTGGTGCGACAACTCTTCGACGGATCAACCCATACGATAGGAAGATCATAAGTCCTGCGACAATTACAACGCCGATCGCAATTCCATTGGCCAGTTTTGACACATTCGAGAGAGATTCCGTAAGGCTTCTTGTTTTTTCTTCAATATTTTTAGAAATTGCGCGTCCGAGTACGTTCAATCCCCGGAAAGCCATTAGGTCATCAACTTTTACGGTTTGGTCAATCGCTTCAGATGTTTTTCCTTCCGCAACCATTTTGGTCGCCTGCCTCAATGATTTGGCATAAGCATTAACGACCGAAACAACATCTGAAATTGCTGCTTTTTCCCCTCGGGTCGTTTCATGGCCGCCGTATTTAGCAAGCAACTCACTCAGTTTAGATAGATGCTTTAAGGTTGATATGCGGTAATGTTCATCGTGTCGGATAACGTAATTTTTAAAACTATGAATCATGCCGCCGTATCCGATCGAAGCATTCAATTCGGACAAAAGCAGCGCCTTAGAATCCCGCGCGCTTAATTTGTTAGATCCTGAAAGCGCTTCAGCAGAAAGGGTCTTTAACCCTCTAAACGCTGCTGCATCATCAACTTTCGCAAGCTGAGCAATTTCTGAAGAGGTTAATTTCGATTCCTTCCCATCCATCGCCACAAAATTCTCTTCAATCCCATTCAACGCCAAATCAAGCGCCTTTTCATAGCGATTTAGAGTTTTACGGATATCTTCAATCGAGATTTTTTCGGAATCGTTGAGATTGAGCAGTTCATAGCGTTGCAAAAGAACCTCTGCGCCACCAAGTTTTTCGTGGGTCCGTTCCAGCAATTCCGGATGCTTGCGAAGGATAAAGTTTTTCAAATCATGTATCATGCCGCCATATCCGAGCACCGACCGGAGGCTACCGAGTAACAACATTTTTTCTGAACGAACGGATTGAAGTTGGCGCCATTCGCTTTCAATATTGGCAGATTGCCGATTGACGAACATGGTTGCGGTGACAAGCACCCCTGCTGCAACAAAGAGAATGAGCGCTAATATGTTGGAAATTTGCTTAAGTGTAAGATTTCTGAACACAAAAAATCTCGCTTCAAATCAGTTATTTAATATTAGCCTAGGGTATAATCTATAACAATTTCACTATATTCTAGAGAAAGATTTCCTAAAATGCGACGTTTTACACCAAATTTGGTCCATAAGATTTAGTGAAATGAACACTTCTATTAAAAACGAATTCGGCGCGCGACGCTCCCTTGACGCGAAGGGCGGCCGCGTGACCATGGTTGATATTAATGTACTTGAAAAAGCAGGTCTTGGCGCAGTCTCCAGACTCCCTTATTCCATAAAACTATGTCTCGAGAACCTACTCCGTACCTGCGACGGGCGAATTGTTACGCCGGAAGTTGTTGCTCAAACTGCGGCTTGGGCAACAGATCACAACGATCTTACATTTCCCCTAACCATGGCGCGCGTGTTGTTACCTGATTCAAGTGGCGTGCCGGTGATGATGGATCTTGCCGCCATGCGCGATGCGGTCGCAAGGCTAGGCGGTGATCCAACGAAAATTAGTCCCGTGGTCCAGGGCGATTTTATCACCGACCATTCCGTGACGGCTGACTTCTGGGGCGACAGCCACGCCGTTGAGCGGAACATCGCCAAGGAGTTTGAGCGAAATCACGAACGCTATGCCTTGCTAAAGTGGGGGCAGGAGGCATTCGATAATATTCGCGTCATCCCGCCTGGGCTCGGTATCTGTCATCAAATCAATCTCGAATATCTTGCCCAAGTGGTAAATACCCGTCGCATCGGTAACGAAACCCTGGTGTTTCCGGATTCGGTCGTCGGTACAGATTCACATACCCCGATGATCAATTCGATTGGGATTATGGGGTGGGGTGTCGGGGGTATCGAGGCTGAGATGGTACTACTCGGCCAACCGTATTTTCTGCCCGCACCCGATGTTGTCGGCATCCGCCTTCACGGCGACCTAACCCCCGGCGTGCTGGCGACCGATGTGGTGTTGAGCGTAACCGAACGGTTGCGCGCCGAAGGCGTCGTTGCAACGTTCGTAGAATTTTTTGGTTCAGGCGTTGAAAACCTTTCAATCCCAGACCGCGCGACCCTTGCCAACATGGCCCCAGAATATGGCGCGACCATGGGGTTCTTCCCAATTGATGCGGTCACTCTTCAGTATTTGGAACTTACCAACCGCGGCGGCGACCATGCTGACTTGGTCGAACGCTATGCCAAGGAAAATGGCCTTTTCTTGGAGCCCGGCAGCCAAGAACCCGATTTCACCCGCATCGTCGAATTTGACTTAAGCGATGTGGAGCCTTCGGTTGCAGGACCAAAGCGACCGCAAGACAGAGTTAGCTTAAACAATGTTCAGGAAAGCTTCCGGTCCTATTTGACCCAACCGCTTGCCGAGCGAGGCTACGGCTTTGATGCAAACGAAGCCGCCAAAAAGGTATCGACTTCGTTTGAGGGGGAAGCGCAGGAACTTGGCCACGGGGCGGTTGCCATGGCGGCAATTACATCGTGCACCAATACATCCAACCCCGGTTTATTGATCGCAGCTGGATTGCTGGCCAAGGAGGCAGCGGAGGCCGGACTGAAAACACCTCCCTGGGTCAAGACGGCCCTGGCCCCGGGGTCGCAAGTGGTGAGCGCGTATTTGAGAGAGACCGATCTCATGGAGCCGCTTGAAGCGCTTGGCTTCTATTTGGTTGGCTACGGCTGCATGATTTGTGGCGGCAAGTCAGGTCCTTTGTCTGAGACCATGAGCACCATTGTTAAAGACAACGATCTGGTCGCGACCGCTGTGCTCTCCGCCAACCGCAATTTCGAAGGCAGGGTCCATCCCTTGATAAGAGGATCGTATTTGGCCTCGCCGCCCTTGGTCGTCGCCTTTGCCCTTGCTGGCCGGGTCGACATCGATTTTGAGACGGAGCCCCTAGGCGCTGGAACCGATGGCGAGAATATCTTCCTCAAGGACATCTGGCCCAAGCCAGACGACGTCCGCGATACCGTCCACTCGGCGCTCAGCACGAAAATGTTCGAGGACGCCTATGCGGGGGTCATGGTGGGACCTGATGCGTGGAAGGACCTGGACGCGCCAAAGGGCGAACGCTTTACCTGGCAACCTGGGTCAACATATTTGATTGAGCCTCCTTGGTTTGCTGATGCGGGTGAGCCTCATCCCTGGCCTGATTCCCTTAAGAATGCTCGGATCCTGGCTCAATTCGGTGATTCGCTGACCACTGATCATATCCTTCCCGGCGCCCAAATTACGCCTGATAGTGCCGCAGGGCGATTCCTTAGTGATCAAGGCGTTGAGCCCCAAGACTTCAACGCGACCACCCAACGCCGTGGCAATCATCACGTCATGATGCGATCAACCTTTGCCAATGTCCGGTTGAATAACCTTCTCGTCAGCGGCGTCGAGGGTGGCTTCACGGTTAAGTTCCCCGAAGGAACGCACATGGACATCTTTGAGGCCGCCGAATTGTACCGTGATGAAGGCACGCCGATGATCGTGATTGCGGGCAAAGACTACGGCATGGGCTCGTCCCGCGACTGGGCCGCCAAGGGACCTGCGTTAATTGGCGTAAAGGCGGTGATTGCAGAATCAGTAGAACGCATTCATCGGTCTAACCTGATAGGAATGGGCGTTGTCCCCTTGTTGTTTAAGGCTGGGGATAATGCACAAAGTCTCGGGCTCAATGGTGAAGAATGTTATGAAATCACGGGGCTCAAGGCTGGCATTATTGAGGGCTCGCCAATCACCATCATAGCCAAAAACAAAGACGGAGCGGTAACAACGTTCGAGACAAAGGCTGATGTTCGGTCTCCATTTGAAGCCGACTGTCTCGAATCCGGCGGGGTTCTTGTCAAAGTTCTTCGCGAATTTCTTGCGAAATAATTTCAAATTTTGTTGACATAGGTGGGTATGTGCCGCTGACATATAGGTTCCGAATGTGTCAGGGATGAAATTATTGATCGCCGCTGACTAAAATTAGGCGGCGAAGTTCGTCAAGATCGAGTAAAACAAGGGAAGGTACTAAAATGAAATTACGTAGTTTAATTACAGCTAGTGCGGTTGGCGCCCTCGCGTTTGCCGCAGCATTCACTTCAACTCCAGCAGCCGCTGAAGTTAGCTTCAAAGGTAAAACCGTCACAATTGTTGTTCCTTTTAAGGAAGGCGGCGGATCTGACGTTTTATCACGGTTGTTCCAGCCGTTTTTGGCTCGGCACCTGCCGGGAAGTCCGAAGGTCATTGTCTATAACCGTCCGGGCGGTGGTGCCACCAAGGGTAGCAACTATTTTGAACGCAAGGCAAAGCCTGATGGACTGACTGTTGTTGCTGTTTCCACATCGAGCATGACTTCGCAAGCCTTGGGTGGTGGAAAAGCAAAATATGACATTCGTAAATGGCGCCCGGTTTGGGTCGTAGCCCAGGATTCGGTTTTTTATGCGCGGCCAGAAACAGGGGTTAAAGGCAAGAACTTGCTCGACGACATCAAGGCCCTGAAAAAACACGGGATCGTCCTTGGTGCAAAGAATGCGACTTCGGCTGAGCTTCGTGCCCTGTTTACTTATGAGCTTTTGGGTTTCAAGAACGTTAAAACGGTCTTGGGCCTAAGTTCTGGCAAGCAACGCAAATCTTTGATGCGCGGCGAAATTAATACGAACTATGATTCCGCTGGTGCATTTACAAAGAAAGTCAAAAAGCACGCCAAGAAGGGGAAAGTTGTTCCGTTCATGACCCTCGGAATTCCACAACCAGATGGTTCTGTCATTAGAGGCAACGTGTTTCCAAATCTACCGATCGCTCTCGACGCTTACCGCGCCATGCACGGTGGTAAGAACCCGACCGGTGTTGTCTACGAAGCCTGGAAAAACATCGTAACCATGGGCGTTTCCGCCTCTAAAGGAATGGCTCTGCCAAAAGGAACTCCTGACGATATTCATGAAGCGTGGTCCGTCGCTATGGAGAAAGTTCTCAAGGATAAAGAGTTCATGTCCAAGGGTCGTAAGATCATGGGCGCTTACAAGGTTAACCTCAGGAAAGATGCTTCTGCGCTTTATAAGAATGCTTTGGATATCAGCCCTGAAGCAGAAAAATGGATGAAAGATTGGATCTTCAAAACATTTGGCGTGAAAGTCTAATACCTCACTAAAAGTGGCCGGTACCCGAAACGGTACCGGCCATTTCTTTATGCAAATTCCTTACGGCCAATTTTCTTAGATAATTTTTACGGATCCCCCCATGGAAGATGCGATGATTGAAGCTCTGGTGACGCTCCTTAGTTTGGAGCATGTCACCTATTTATGCTTTGGTGTTTTTTTGGGGCTGATCGTCGGCATTTTACCAGGACTTGGTGGAACAGCCGGACTTGCGCTGCTGCTGCCGTTTGTTTTCAACATGGACGCGACAAATGCATTGGCCATGATGATTGGCCTGCAATCGGTCACCGCGACGTCGGATACTTTTCCGTCTGTGCTTATGGGAATTCCAGGGACTGCCAGTTCGCAAGCAACCGTATGCGATGGCTTCCCGCTTTCAAAAAAAGGTGAGGCTGCCCGCGCTCTGGCAGCCGCTTTCTCAGCTTCCCTGTTCGGTGGGTTGTTCGGCGCGTTTGTGCTAACATTCGCCATCTTTTATGCCGAACCGATTATTAACGCCATGGGCTTTGGCGAACAGATGATGCTGATTGTCTTGGCCCTCACCATGGTTGGCATGTTGACCGGAAGCCATCCCCTCAAAGGTTTAGCAGCGTGTGCAATTGGCCTGATGATCGGCGCTTTTGGCTCGGCCCCTGTCAGCGGTGTTGAACGCCTTACCTTTGGCACCGAATACCTGATCGACCAAATCGCCCTGGTGATTGTTGGACTTGCCATGTTCGCCCTGCCTGAGATTATTGATCTCTTGCGCCGGCAACTAACCATCTCGAAAACCGGCGTCTTGGGTTCCGGCTGGATCAGAGGGCTGAAAGAAACCTGCATCCATTGGTGGATTGTCCTCCGGTGTGCCTGTATTGGCTGTGTTGTTGGTGCGCTTCCCGGTCTTGGTGGATCGGTCATTGATTGGATTGCCTACGGCCACGTTATCCAAACCAGTAAGAACCGAGAGACCTTTGGTACCGGCGACATTCGCGGCGTCATCGCGCCAGAGGCTGCAAACAACGCTAAAGAAGGCGGTGCCTTGATCCCGACGATCCTGTTCGGCATCCCTGGTTCCGGCAGCATGGCTTTACTTCTGGGCGGATTTATTCTCATCGGTATCGAGCCTGGCGTTGAGATGATCACGCACGAAGCCAATGTAGTTTATCTAATGATTTGGTCGGTTGCGTTGGCAAATATATTTGGCGCTGGAACATGCCTGCTAATGGCATCACAAATCGCCAAACTGACGACTATTCGTTACACCCTTATCGCACCCTTTATGTTCGGCCTGATCTTCTTTGCCGCCTTCCAGGCAACTCGGGAGTGGGGCGACCTGCTGATGCTGATGCTCCTGGGTACATTAGGCGTCTACATGAAACGATTTGGCTGGCCCCGGCCCGCGTTGTTGATTGGCTATGTTCTTTCCACCCGTGTGGAAACATCTATCTATCACACGATAACAACCTATGGGCTTTCGTTCCTGAGCCATCCAATTGTGATAATTTTGATTATCCTAACGCTGATCTCAATCGTCGCGGCGATTAGGTATAAACCGGCTCAATCTGAAATTACGGAAGACGGCATCCACACAGACCGTAATATATTACCGCAGTGTATCTTCTACGGATTCATATTTTTGCTGTCGCTGATCGTCATTTGGGACGGCTCGAGGTGGGATGTCCTAACCGGCGTGTATCCGCTGTTTGCAGGAGGTATTTCCCTTTTGTTCATCGTTCCGCTGGGCATAGAGATGTATCGAACCAAAGGCGCGTCTCTTGTATTTTACGATTCTGAAAGAGAAGAAATCGATCGGGCGATTGAGTACCGTTCCAACGAGTATTACCTGATGTGGCTGATGGGAATGCTAGGGGTTTCCGCCCTCTTCGGATTTGTCCTGGGCATTGGATCGTTCATTTACATCTTCATTCGACTCAAAGCGGGATTATCCCATCTTGGATGCGCGATATCTGCGGGAATTTTTATTATGTTGCTGGGCACGTTGTCGCACTTCATGACCCTGCAATACCCGGAAGGTATTTTACAGAGCTACGTCACATTGCCGTGGCCGCTGCAGTAGAAGCCTTCCTCGTCTGGAAAATAGAATAATTTCTGGCTCATAAATTTCTGGGCTGGATTGACTTCGATCAATGAACCTACTTCAAGACTGAGCCATATTAATTACCAATGGCAATCGATAGGGTGAGCGTTTGGGCTTGTGCCTGATACGCCCTTGGGAGTGGTCTTATGGCAGATTTAAGCGATTTAAAACACCGCCGTGAGTTAGAAAAAAAACGTCTTAAAGACCGGAATCTTTTGGATGAAGAAACCTCAAGCCGCGCCAAGAGGATAGAACGCCGCAAGCTACTAAGAGGCCGCCGTAAAACGACTGTAGAGGTTTTACTTAATGCGGGGCTATGGGGTGCGGTTATCCTGATTAGCTTTATCGCCGTTGCTTGGCACTCCTCAGAAATCGTTAATTGGGTCTCCAAGCTTTAACTGAAGAATGCATTGACTAAACGTAGAAGAAAGAATTTTCCATGTTTGAAAAATTTGATTGGGATGACCGCCTTCTGACCGGCATCAAAGATATCGACAATGACCACGTTAAATTATTTTCTTTCATAAATACCTTGCTGCGCGAAGCCGAAGGCAATCAATCCCATGCTGTAATTTCAGTTACAATTTCCGAACTAATTGACTATGCCTCAACCCATTTTGAACTTGAAGAAGGATATATGGAGCAATGGGGCTATCCAGATATAGAACAACACCGAGCCCAACATATTAGCCTAACCGAAGAGGTTATCAAAATTGCCGAGAACTTTGAAAAGGACCCGGAAAGTGTAGACGTTGAATGGTTCGCAGAATTTCTAATCGATTGGCTAATTCATCACATTAATGAACGCGATTTTGCCTATGTTGAGTATTTAAAATCACATCCACCTGAGGACTCGCCTGAGGAATAATTTTTCGGGACAGTTTAGTTAAATCAAAGACCGCCTGTTCGAACAACGAACTCGGCGACTTCGCGCACCCCATTGTTTTCTTTTAAATTCGTGAAAAGGAACGGCTTATCCCCACGCATTTTCTTGGAGTCACGATCCATGACATCCAAATCCGCACCGACCAAAGGGGCTAAGTCTGTCTTGTTAATAACTAACAAATCAGAGCGCGTAATGCCGGGGCCACCCTTGCGGGGAATTTTATCACCAGCCGAGACGTCGATAACGTAGATCGTAATATCCGCAAGTTCCGGCGAAAATGTCGCGGCTAGGTTATCGCCGCCAGACTCAATAAACACCACATCCAAATTAGGGAACTTAGCGGACATATCAGCAACCGCGGCTAAGTTCATGGACGCGTCTTCGCGAATTGCCGTGTGCGGACAACCGCCTGTTTCCACACCGACAATCCGGTCTGGTGTCAGGGCGCCAGAGCGCGTTAAAAATTCTGCGTCTTCGCGGGTGTAGATGTCGTTGGTGATGGCGGCGATATCAAATGTGTCGCGCAGAGTTTTGCATAATCGGTCGAGCAATGCAGTTTTGCCTGTTCCCACAGGCCCGCCAATTCCAACGCGTAGGGGAGAACTCATGATCTGAATAACCTCGTGTATTGTGTTTCATGTTGTGCCGACGTCCAGTCGACTAAGGGTGCGGCGACGCCGATATCATCTAGCGAGCGGGCAAGTCCTGCATCAGCTGCCGCAATAACAATTTCCTGTAAAGCGGCTTGAACTTTTTGGCCGGCTGTTTGCCCCAAGGGAACAAGTCGAACACCGGCGGATATCAGGTTCGCCGAAAAAGCCTGGAGATAGACAATAAGAGCGGAACGCAAAGGAACGCCCGCGCTCGCCGCTGCCACAGCGACCGCAATCGCGTAAGAGATTGGACGCTCGGTATTATTGAGAACAGCGACCCAACGATCAAACGCCGAGGACGTCCAACAGGCTTGGACCGTCTGGATAAATGCGGTTCCTTGCGCACTGCTTTCAAGCGCCATTTCTGAAGTGCCTCGGTGCGCATCAGCGAGAATGACAGCATTTTCCAACGCCGCCGCATCGTCGCCATCAACTGCGCGCCAAGCAGCACAAAATAG
The DNA here is from genome assembly GCA_018660465.1 of Rhodospirillaceae bacterium. Classification (NCBI taxonomy): domain Bacteria; kingdom Pseudomonadati; phylum Pseudomonadota; class Alphaproteobacteria; order Rhodospirillales; family Rhodospirillaceae; species Rhodospirillaceae bacterium. The sequence continues at coordinate 32,681 of JABJKH010000020.1, read as the reverse complement.
GATTGCATCACTACGTCCCGCACCGTAGCTGATAATGGCCTCAACCCATTGGCGGAGGGTAGTCTCATCGGTTACTCGCTCCTCCTCAACAGCGAATTCCAATCCATGGGAATAGGCATAGGCGCCAACAGGAAAGCCCGGCGAAAGCCAGGACACCAGTTGATATAGAGCTTGATCAGTGATCATGGCTGTGGCCATGGCCGCCTCCCGAATAGGCGCCGGCTTCAGGTTCAAATGGGGCTTGCTTGCGTTCAACACTTGCCCCCAAGCCTGTCGCCATTTCGGCAAGAACATGATCGTACCGAATGCGTAGAGCCCCCGTCGCGAGCACCTGAACCGGCGTATGGCGATTGCCGAGATGCCAGGCGATACGAGCTGTTTCGGTCAGGCCATCGCAGCCGATGTCGATGACGTCCTCATCCGCCGCACAAACCTTTAGAATGCCGCCCCCTTCAAGGGCCAAACCGTCGCCATCGGCAATGCGTGTCGCTTCGGCAAGGTCCAGCAGGAAGTCTTCACCGCCATCATCTTCTAATCGAATACGGCGGCGGTGGCGATCATCAAAGGCGAGTGTTACGCTGCCTTGCGCATCGCCCTCAGACCAGTCACCTGACAGTAAGATGTGGGTTGCCCGGCGCATGACTAAAACAAGAAATACCGTTGTGCCATGGCGAGTTCTTTTGCTGGCTCGCAGATCAGCAACTCACCATTGGCGCGGACCTCATAGGTCTCAGGATCGACGGACATTTCAGGTGTATAGTCGTTAAGCACCATACTTTTCTTGTTGACGGTCCGCGTGCCCGAAACGGCCAAGGTTTCCTTATTCAATCCAAGGCTATCGCCTAAACCTATATCAACAGCGGCTTTCGACACGAAGCTCACGGAACTTTCCTGCAGCGACTTCCCGAAGTTTCCGAACATCGGGCGGTAATGCACGGGTTGGGGCGTCGGAATAGACGCATTGGGATCGCCCATGGCAGCGCCTGAAATTGTGCCGCTCTTAATAATTACATCTGGTTTCACCCCGAAAAACATCGGTTTCCAAAGAACTAAATCTGCGAGCTTACCGACCTCGATCGATCCAACGTGATCGGCGATGCCGTGGGTCAGAGCGGGATTAATCGTGTACTTGGCGATATAGCGTTTCACCCGAAGATTATCGTTTTCACCTTTTTCTCCCGGCAGCGACCCCCGCTGCTTTTTCATTTTATCAGCAGTCTGCCAGGTGCGAATAATGACCTCACCAACCCGGCCCATGGCCTGACTGTCAGACGCGATCATGGAGAACGCGCCGAGATCATGAAGGATGTCTTCGGCGGCAATGGTTTCCCGCCGGATGCGGCTTTCCGCGAAAGCGACATCTTCTGGAATGCGGGCATCCAGATGATGACAAACCATCAGCATATCGAGATGTTCATCCACGGTGTTGACGGTAAACGGTCGGGTGGGATTGGTGGACGATGGTAACACATTGGTTTTGCCACAGACCCGAATGATGTCCGGCGCATGGCCGCCCCCTGCCCCTTCCGTATGGAAGGCGTGAATGGTGCGACCCTTGAACGCATCGACGGTGTTTTCGACGAAACCAGACTCGTTCAAGGTATCAGTGTGAATGGCAACTTGAACGTCCATGTCTTCCGCAACGGAAAGACAGGTGTCGATGGCTGATGGAGTCGTTCCCCAGTCTTCGTGCAGTTTTAGACCGCAAGCCCCTGCTACAACTTGTTCGATTAACGAATCAGGCTGAGACGCATTACCCTTGCCAAAAAAACCTAAGTTCATCGGCAAGCCATCCGCGGCTTGCAGCATCCGCCCGAGGTGCCAGGACCCCGGCGTACACGTTGTTGCATTGGTTCCTTCCGCTGGACCTGTGCCGCCCCCCAACATGGTGGTAATGCCTGAATACAGTGCATCGTCGATTTGTTGCGGGGCGATCCAATGGATGTGAGCATCGATGCCGCCCGCCGTTAAAATACGCCCTTCCCCGGCGATGGCTTCTGTGCCGGGGCCGATGATGATGTCGACGCCGGGTTGGATGTCGGGATTGCCAGCTTTACCAATCGCGACGATACGACCGTCTTTGATGCCAATGTCGGCTTTGATGACCCCCCAATGATCGACGATCAGCGCATTGGTAATGACGGTATCTACAGCCCCACCTTTGCGGGTGACTTGGGATTGCCCCATGCCGTCACGGATGACCTTGCCGCCACCAAATTTGACTTCTTCGCCATAGATCGTGCGGTCTTCTTCGACTTCGATGATCAGGTCCGTGTCGGCGAGCCTAACTTTATCGCCAGTTGTCGGGCCGAACATTGCGGCATAAGCGGAGCGTTCAATATTATATACCATAGATTAGCCCTCCAATTTCCCTTGAATTTTTGCATTAAAGCCATGCACTTCACGATCGCCGACATAGGCTATTAATGAGACCTCTCGCGTCTGGCCGGGCTCAAACCGAACCGCTGTTCCGGCCGGGATATCAAGTCGCTGGCCGCGTGCCGCTTCGCGGTCAAAGTCGAGGGCTTCGTTGGTTTCAAAGAAGTGATAGTGCGAACCCACTTGTATGGGCCGGTCGCCAGTGTTGACTATTTTCAACGTCGTCGTCTCGCGGCCTTCGTTGAGGGTTATCTCGCCACTTACTGTGATTATTTCACCTGGAATGATTTTGGGAATCATAATGCCCTCCCTCAGCGAATGGGTTCGTGAACGGTGACCAGCTTGGTTCCATCCGGGAACGTCGCTTCGACCTGAACGTCGTGGATCATTTCAGCAATACCGTCCATGACCTGATCGCGTCCCAAGACCGTCGCCCCGTCGCGCATCAAGTCAGCAACGCTGGTGCCGTCCCTCGCCCCCTCAACCACAAAGTCACTGATCAGCGCTATGGCTTCAGGGTAGTTGAGCTTTACGCCTCGGGTGAGTCTCTTGCGGGCAACTTCCGCCGCCATTGCGACGAGAAGTTTGTCTTTTTCTCTCGGCGTTAAATGCACGATGTCCTCCTGTTCTTAAACATACCAGAGCCGAGGGAGTTCGGCTGGGCGGTCGCCTGCATGATGGCGAAACGCCTTCCAAAATTCTGCAAATGATTGCCGAAGACTATACGCATCCTTCGCCAACCAACGTAAGACCAAAACTTCATTTACAACGGTGGCAGACGACAACACGTCTTTATCGTCTGCTGAACTCATTTCCCGGGCGGCCTCTAGGTGCGCCGCTGGGTCATCACACACATAGACCGCCGTGGCCAACGCCGTCGCGCCATCGAAACAGGCGGGATGGGAAAGGATGCCGGGAATATCGTCATCTAGGCAAAGCGCATCTGCCCAAACGAGTTTGTCTTTCCGATAGACCTCCCAGGCATCGCGAAGGAAACCTGACGAATATTGTTCGCCACTTCCAACCCGGCCTAGCACTAGAATTTCACCCGCAAGAACCCGTGCCCCTGGGACCGCATTAATTGATGTTCGACGGCGCAGCTTCGAGCCATCGAACAAAATCGTTTCCTGCGGCAGCCATTCGATCCAAGATTCTTTGTTGGCTGAAATGGTTACAGAGATCTCTGCCACTCCTCCTGCCGAGCGGTAAATTTTTTCGGCGGCCTGGGCTGACACGAGAGCTGTCGTGTTTGCATCCGCCGTAATTTCGAGGGAAATTTTGTCGCCGCCGACCAATCCGCCGGAGGTGGTGACGACGGTTGCCTCGACTGAGTCACCGGGTGCTGGGTTGGGAAAAAGAATGCGGACAGGATCGTGCTGATATAAGTGTGAGAGACGTGTTACGCCGTCGCGGTGGGCAAATCCGATTTCGGCGCGCCCCTTTACCTCTATGACTTGAGGAGTCTCAGACCGTGAGGTAGCGCCGGACATCTGCTTCCACCATATCTTTCACTGCACCGCTGAGCACGACTTCTCCCCGGTCCATAACGGCGTAGTCGTCGGCCAGGTCGCGGGCGAATTCGAAAAACTGTTCAACAAGCAGTATAGCCATATCGCCGCGTTCGGCGAGGACGCGTATCACCCGGCCGATATCTTTAATGATCGATGGCTGAATGCCTTCTGTTGGTTCGTCGAGAATTAACAAGGAAGGCCGCGTGACAAGCGCACGAGCAATCGCCAATTGTTGCTGCTGGCCCCCGGATAAATCCCCACCGCGCCGACCCAGCATATCCTTTAAGACGGGGAACAGGTCAAAGATTTCATCTTGAATATGACGTAGGGCGCGTGGGATGGGGGCGAACCCGGTTTCCAGATTTTCTTGCACTGTTAGCAGTGGAAAAATCTCACGGCCTTGCGGCACATAGGCAATACCCCGCTTTGCCCGATCATAGGGGGCGAGAGTAGAGATGTTTTGCTCATCCCAACGAATGGCACCTGACTTGATTGGTTGATGGCCTGCGATTGCCTTGAGAAGGCTGGTCTTGCCAACGCCGTTTCGGCCCAAGACACAGGAAACTTTGCCTTTCTCAGCGGCGAAGGACACCTGCTTTAAGGCTTGGCTTGCGCCGTAATAAAGATCGATCTCTTCGACATGCAGCATGATCAACGCCCCAAATAAACTTCAATGACTTCCGGGTCGGCCTGGACTCTTTCCAAGGACCCTTCGGCCAGAACAGACCCTTCGTGCAGGACTGTCACTCGACAATCCAAGGACCGCACAAAGTCCATATCATGTTCGACCACAACGACGGAATGTTTACCGGCGATGGTTTTTAACATTTCGGCCGTGTGAGCTGTTTCTGCATCGGTCATGCCCGCAGCAGGCTCGTCCACAAGCAACAGTTCCGGGTCTTGCATCAGCAGCATGCCAATTTCAAGCCACTGCTTTTGTCCATGAGAGAGAGCGCCAGCATCTTGATCCATCGCTTCGGTAAGGTTGATGATTCCTAAAACCTCAGCAATGCGGTCGCGCTGTTCACCATCTAGTTTGAAGAAGATGGATTCCAGGACTGACCGATCGCCTTTCAAGGCGAGTTCCAAATTATCGAATACAGTATGGTTTTCAAAGACGGTAGGCTTTTGAAATTTTCGACCAATGCCAAGGTTGGCAATGTGCGCTTCGTCCAATCTTGTAAGATCGATGCTTTCTCTGAATTTAACTTGGCCCTCATCAGGCCGCGTCTTGCCAGTGACGACATCCATCATCGTCGTCTTGCCGGCACCGTTGGGACCGATGATGGCACGGAGCTCGCCGGATTTGACATAGAAGCTCAGACTGTTCAGCGCCTTAAACCCATCAAAGCTAACCGACACACCATCCAGGTAAAGGATCGTGTCATCCAATCGGCGACCGGCTTCGATAATACTCATTTGACAGCTCCCACAAATTGCGGTTTGGGGTCAGGGTCCGATTCGATGTCTTTCGATTTCCATGCTGAAAGGACGCCGACAATTCCCTTTGGCAAAAAGATGGTGACGAGAATAAACATGGCACCCAGTGCATAAAGCCAAGCCTCCGGGAAGGCACTGGTGAAATAGGTCTTGGCGTAATTGACCAAAATTGCGCCTAGGACCGCGCCGTACAACGTTCCGCGCCCACCAATGGCGACCCAAATAACCAGCTCAATTGAATTGGCCGGGGTGAATTCGCTGGGGTTAATGATGCCGACTTGTGGCACATACAAAGCCCCGGCGACGCCCGCCAACATCGCCGATAAGGTGAACACGAAGAGCTGATAATATTCGACCCGGTAGCCCAAAAACCGGGTGCGGCTTTCTGCGTCTCGGATGGCAACCAACACTCGGCCCAGTCTTGATGAAACAATATAACGGCAAATCACATAGCCACCCGCGACTGCCAGCGCGCTTAAGACAAACAAGCTCACTCGCATGCCTTGGGATTGTAGGCTAAAGCCCAGCAGGTCCTTAAAGTCTGTCAGGCCATTGTTACCGCCGAAGCCCATGTCGTTACGGAAGAAGGCGAGCATCAAGGCATAGGTCATGGCTTGGGTGATGATTGATAGGTACACCCCTGTCACCCGAGACCGGAATGCCAGCCAACCAAACAGGAAGGCTAAGAGCCCCGGCACAAGTACAACCATCAGCATGGCAAAACTGAAATTAGAAAATCCGAACCAGTACCACGGCAGTTCTGTCCAGTTCAGAAACACCATGAAGTCGGGCAATTCAGCGTTACCATAGACTCCGCGGTCGCCAACCTGACGCATCATATACATCCCCATGCCATAGCCCCCCAGCGCAAAGAACGCGCCGTGGCCGAGGCTGAGAATGCCGCAGTAGCCCCAGATCAAATCCACACTGAGGGCGAGCAATGCATAGGTTAGATATTTACCAAACAAGCTGACAAGATACGTCGGCAGATGAAAGGCTGAGTCGATGGGAACCATGAGGTTCAGGATTGGCACCAAGAAGATGCCTGCTGCAACGAGGCCCAACAGGATTTTCCCGCCAGTGTCGGTGAGAAGAAAGGCGAAGCCTGATTGGTTACTATTCATATCAGTTCTCCACCGCGCGACCCTTGAGGGCAAATAATCCTCGGGGACGTTTTTGAATAAACAGAATGATCGCAATGAGGACGAAAATTTTCGCCAGCACGGCACCAGTGAACGGCTCCATAAATTTATTCGCGATACCGAGACTGAAGGCGCCGACCAAGGTCCCCCAAAGATTTCCGACGCCGCCAAAGACGACGACCATGAAGCTATCAATGATATAGTTTTGTCCGAGATTGGGGCTGACATTATCAATTTGGCTCAACGCCACACCGGCGATACCCGCGATCCCAGACCCCAGACCAAACGTCAGTGCGTCCACATAACCCGTGCGAATTCCCATGGAACTTGCCATGTGGCGGTTTTGTGTGACCGCGCGCATCTGCAATCCAAACGCGGTCTTCTTAAGGAGTAATACGAGAAGACCCAGAACAAGCAGACTGAAAACAATGATCCAAATTCGGTTGTTCGTAAGGACCAAGCCGCCCGTGACCTCGATCGACCCACTCATCCACGCCGGGTTGCTGACGTCCCGGTTGGTGGGACCAAAGATTGACCGAACAAACTGCTGCAAGATTAGGCTTAACCCCCAGGTCGCCAGAAGGGTCTCCAGCGGGCGGCCATACAAAAACCGAATGATGCCGCGCTCAATCGCGATGCCAAATGAACCCGCGACAAGAAACGCCGCCGGGATTGCAACCGCTAACGAATAATCGAGCGCACCCGGAAAATAGGCACGAAAGAATTCTTGAACCACAAAGGTTGTATAGGCCCCGATCATGACCAATTCGCCATGGGCCATGTTGATGACCCCCATGACGCCAAAGGTAATGGCGAGACCGACAGCAGCAAGCAACAAGACAGAGCCCAGGCTTACACCTTGAAATATATTCTGGATGCCGTTCCAAAACGCGAGGCTCTTTTCGATTTTTATGAGCGCGTCAGCAGCCGCTTTTTTGACAGCCTCGTCCTTCGCCGTGTTGGCGGTGTTGGCGAGAAGTGAGCGAACTTGCGGTACAGCCTGGGCCGATAAAAATTCGATAGCTGCCAAGCGTACTTTAGAGTCTTTTGCGGCGGTTAATTGAGTTGCCGCCCGTGCCAATTCCATCTTCGATTTGACCGCTGCATCGGTTTCGCGCGCAATGGCTTTTTCCAGCAGGGGCAAAGATGCAGGTGTGCGGGATTTGAATACGGCGTCGGCAGCTTTGGATCGAACTTCTGGATTTTTACTGAGCAGGGTCAATCCACCCAAAGCGCCGCGAAGTTTTTTTCTGAGCCGATTGTTGACGCGAATTTTTTTGATATTACGCTTTTTGACCTGCCCTATTTCCTTGAACGTATGCGGGTCGGTGAGCACATAGACAGCACCGCTTTTTTTGACCAAGACAACTTTCTTGTCCTTCTTCCGCCAATAAAGTCTGCCTTTGAGAAAAGCCTCAAGGACGGTCGCCGTCCGATCATCGCCGGTGGCGACGAGTGCATCAATTGCCTTGGCTTTTGCTTTTGAGTTGTTGGTTGCAAATTTGGGGAGTGTTTCTTCGAAGGTCGCAGCGAACGATGTCGCCGACCATGTCATGCTGAGCAGGAGTAAAATAGCAAAGCAGATAATTTTTTTTCGAGCCGCCATTGGCTTGCATTTCTCAGTCTAGCCGCCGCCACAGAATAAAGCCGACGTGAAAATAAAAGAGAGTTTAAAGGTCAGAAAGTCGCCGGGGTACCACCTTTGGCACCCCGGCTCCTCACTTCAAACTAGTTCAGGTATAGAGGCTTCTTGCAGTTGCCACATACCCAAGGGTAGGTCCAATCTGCGGTTAGCTTTGCGCTTTCAGGAATAAAATCACTCCAGGCATCGCCGACGACTACACCTTTGGTTTTCCAGACGGTTTCGAATTGACCGTCTTCTTGGATTTCACCGATCAGCACAGGCTTAGACAAGTGATGGTTAGTGTTCATTACCGCAACGCCACCGGTCAAGTTCTTCACCTTCTGGCCATACATGGCTTGGCGGATCGCATCAACACTGACGGAGCGAGCTTGCTTGGCAGCCTGAACCCACATGTTGAAACCAATGTAGTGCGCTTCCATGGGATCGTTGGTGACCCGCTTGTCGTCCTTGATGAAGGACTTCCAGGTCTTGATGAACTTCGTGTTCTCAGCTGATTCAACGCTCATGAAGTAGTTCCATGCAGCCAGATGTCCAACAAGCGGCTTGGTGTCGAGACCAGCCAGTTCTTCTTCACCGACGGAGAAAGCAACTACAGGAATGTCTTCTGCTTTGATGCCTTGGTTGCCGAGTTCTTTGTAGAAAGGAACGTTGGCGTCACCGTTGATGGTTGAAACCACGGCAGTCTTTTTACCAGCGGATGCGAATTTCTTCACGTTGGCAACAATCGTTTGCCAGTCAGAATGACCGAACGGGGTGTAGTTCTCCATAATGTCGGAGTCTTTCACGCCCTTGGCATTCAAGAACGCCCGCAAGATTTTGTTGGTCGTCCGGGGATAGACATAGTCCGTGCCCAACAGAACCCAACGCTTGGCTTCGCCGCCGTCTTCACCCATCAGGTATTCAACAGCAGGGATCGCTTGTTGGTTCGGTGCCGCACCGGTGTAGAACACGTTGCGGGAGCTTTCTTCGCCCTCGTATTGAACAGGGTAGAAAAGAAGGCCATTCAGTTCTTCAAAAACCGGCAGGACCGATTTACGAGAAACAGATGTCCAGTTGCCAAAGACAACGTCGACTTTATGTTTTACGAGAAGCTCGCGGGCTTTCTCAGCGAACAGCGGCCAGTTGGACGCGGGGTCAACAACGACCGGCTCCAATTTTTTACCAAGCAATCCACCTTTCTTGTTCTGCTCAGCGATGAGCATCAGCATGGTGTCCTTCAGTGTGGTTTCACTGATGGCCATGGTTCCAGAAAGAGAATGCAAAATTCCAACCTTAATAGTATCAGCGGCCTGGGCAGACACCCCAACCAAAGCAGAGGCGGCAATGACGCTGGCCCCTACGAGTGCACGAAACTTAGTAAACATGATGTCCTCCAAGACATTTAAGAAAATTGAGTCGGAGGCTATAAACGCAAGGGCCGTGCCAAACTGTTCAAATCCGGGTCAAAATTAGTATTTTTTGTTAGTTAACAATGGGTTGTTGGATATTTTAAGGATGAATATTCTTGGTTATTTCTCCAGAAAATAAAATTAAATGATTAAAATTTAATCGTTTAATTTTATATGCCTATTTTTTAGCCATATCTTGCCTTGATTCTGAATAACGCATTATTTTGTTTCGTAGGACTGCTTCTTCCAGGAGTCGGTCGAGGCCTTTCCCGTCATCAACATCTCCGTTTCGGCGGGTGTCCGATAACCCTCAAATTCAAATGGGACCTCAATAATCCAGGTTGTATTATCATCAAGCGCTTTACGAATGGCCGGAACAAGTTCGTCTGGAGTATTAATCTTAATACCCTTGAAACCATAGGCTTCCGCGAGTTTGACGTAGTCAGGGCTGGTCAAGACTGTGCCGATGTTGCGGCCATATTTTGCATCCTGACGCTGGCGGATAATAGAATATCCGCCATTGTTGAAGACGATAACCGGCATCGCGAGATTATATTGCTGCAAGGTTGCGAGTTCGCCACTGCCATATGTAAAACCGCCATCCCCACAAAATGCGATAATCTTACGGTCCGGAAAGGCCGCTTTTGCGCCGACTGCGGCATGGAAGGAAAATCCCATACAGCCGAAGGTATTGGCAAAAAGAAAACTGCCCGGCTGGTAGCATTCAAAGCCAAACCGGGTCCAATGACCCATAATAGATTGGGAAGCCACAATCGCATCGCGGGGTAGCATGTCACGAATTTCAAGCAGGATATCAAATACGGCAGGTTGCTTTTTCTTAAGCTCGTCGATTGCTTTCTTTTTAAGTGCAGCGACTTCATCGCACCTGTTTCTTTCTGCCTTAAAACCTTCCTTCTCTAGGGCCGTCATCAAAGATTGTAAGAACACCTTTGCATCACCCTCTACAGTTACTTTTGCCTTATAGTTTTTGCCAAATTCAGCTTTGTCTATATCTGCGTGAATGATTGTTTCGGGCATGGGCACGGTCCACTGCTTCGTCGCCCGTTGGGAAAAGCGAATGCCAACACCCAATACAACATCAGCTTTTGCCAACAACTCGTTTTGCAAGGTATCGCTGATCGTCAAAAGATTCCCAAGCGCTAACGGATGATCTTCCGAGAGCACACCCTTGGAGCCATTGGTACATAGAACAGGTGCTTGTAACATTTCTGCCAGCTGTTTGACCTCAGCCATCGCATTCGCCTTAACGGTCCCGCCTCCAAACCATAACAAAGGCCGTTTGGATTTCTTTATAAGATTGAGAGCATCTTTAAGTTCACTCTCTTTGATCGGCGGTGGCGTCACATTTGCCCGAGGTAAAATTTTTATATCGTCTTCATTGATGAGAACATCTGATGGAATTTCTATGAACACCGGACGGGGCCGCCCGGTCCGCATGCGCCGATACCCTTCGTTAATGGCTTCCGGAATTTCGCCGGCACTGGTGACTGTGTGTTGCCAACTTGAAACGGGTTTAAACATGTCCTTTTGATTGGGTCCGTCATGGTACATACCTTTCTCTTTACCCATATACTGCGTCATAATTTGGGTTGAGATATGCATCATGGGCCAGGACTCATTGTAAGCTTCCCCCATGGCATTTGAGACGCCACAAGCACCTGGCCCGACGGTTGTTAAGACGACGCCTGGGTTATTTGAAACCCGTGTATAAGCGTCTGCCATATGCCCGGCGGCATCCTCACAACGCGGCACAATCAGGCGAATGCTACTATCCGCCAAGGCATCAAATGTTGGCATACAGTGACTACCTAGAATCCCGTATGCTACTTCTGCCCCTTCGACTTCCAATGTCTTAACAACTGCTTGGCCGCCGCTTAACTTTGTCATCGTTGGATCCTTTGCACAGCTGACATCTGGTGGCTTTGTCTGTATTTAAGTATGCGATTCCAGTATTTATTGTCTAGTCTAGACGTTCGATTTAACAACCCCTCAAATTAATTCATGGGAAACTGTAGTAAAATTCATGGACAGCCGAGTTGAAATAATATCCGAAGATTTCTTTTTACAATGCGCATCTTCCATATACTATAAAACCATAATATAGAGTTCAAGCAGCGTATAGTAATATCTTGGGGGAAGTAAGCATATGATGAGGGCCGACCGTTTGTTGGCGTTTGCGATGTTCTTGCTGTGTGGCGCATTGCTGTATGCAACACCGCGGCTCGAAGACCTTGAACTTGTCGATCCCCTTGGCCATCGGGCTTTTCCATACATAGTTGCTGTCGGCGCCTTTCTTTCGGGCGCCCTTCTTTTATTGGAAAATTATTTTACACGTCGAAATGCGTCGGCAGTTGAGGTGCCTTCGAATGAAACGGAAAGCCATCCTGTCGCTGCCTTAGGTGTTCTGGGGTGGATGCTTCTTTGGTACCTGCTGCTCGATCACGTCGGGTTCGTTATTAGCATCGCAGCGTTTCTGTTCGGCCTGACGTCGTTTTTTAATCGCGGAAAGGTCGCTGTAAACGCGATTGTCTCCGTTTGTTTTTCGGTCTCCTTCTACTTCCTTTTTACCGAACTAATCGGCGCGCCTTTGGCTCGCGGATTTTTAGGCTTTTAGGAAAACCAGATGGAATCATTCGATCTGGTTTTGGAAGGATTTGCAGTTGCGGCGCAACCCCTGAATGTCATGTTCCTGTTTATCGGTGCGGTTTTAGGCACGGTGATTGGAATGCTGCCGGGCATCGGGGCTGCGGCGGGAATTGGATTGCTGTTACCTGTCACCTATGGCCTTGATCCCATCCCCGCGTTGATCATGCTCGCTGGAATTTATTACGGTGCCATGTACGGCAACACGGCGTCGGCGGTCTTGATTAATACGCCGGGTACGGCGTCTGCCGTCATGACGACTGTTGATGGCTACCCGATGGCCAAGAACGGACGGGGCGGGGCAGCCCTGGCCATCGCTGCGATTGCATCGTTTTGCGCCGGTACAACTTCGATCATTCTGTTGACGTTGCTGGCAGTTCCATTGGCGGAATTCGCGCTTCAGTTCGGGCCTGCGGAATATTTCGCCCTGATGGTGTTTTCATTGTCCGCCGTTAGTTCGCTAACCGGAAAGTCTGTTTCTAAAGGACTGATCGCGGCAGTCATAGGCTTGATGATTGGAATGATCGGCAAGGACCTGCACACTGGCATGACCCGATTTACGTTTGGCATTTCCATCTTCGAAGACGGCATACCGTTCATTGTTGTTATCGTCGGATTGTTCGCCGTAAGTGAGGTTCTGCTGAAAGTCGAAAAATGGTTCGCAGGTGAATTACAGCCAATTCCCATTCGCGGAAGACTCTGGCTCACCATGGACGAATGGCGGCATTCCTATAAGGCAATTTTTCGCGGCGGTCTGATCGGATTCTTTGTCGGGGTCCTACCGGGAGCAGGCGGTACCATCGCGACAATTCTTGCCTATACCACAGAGCAGAAATTTTCGTCCCGACCGGAAAAATTCGGTACCGGAATTCCCGAAGGGGTCGCAGCACCCGAAGCTGCCAACAATGCCTCGACCAGCGGGGCATTCGTGCCCCTGCTGACACTCGGCATTCCGGGTTCGGGATCGACGGCGGTGTTGCTTGGCGCGTTTATTCTATTTGGCCTGCAGCCCGGCCCGGAAATGTTTGCAGAACGCCCGGATCTCGTTTGGGGGCTGGTCGACAGCATGTATTTAGGCAATGTGTTTTTGTTGATCTTAAACTTGCCTTTGATTGGTATCTTCGTCCGGTTGCTGTACGCACCGCCGGGAATTTTGATGTCGATCATTCTGGGGGTTGCAACCATTGGCGTGTATTCGATTAAGACCAACGCGATTGATCTCTACACGCTCGTTTTCTTCGGTGGCCTTGGCTATTTGTTCCGGAAGCTTCAAATCCCCTTGGCACCTTTGATATTGGCGTTGGTCTTGGGCGATATGATTGAGCAGTCACTGCGCCAAGCGATGACGCTGTCGATGGGTAAAATGGGGATTTTAGTTGGCAGCCCGATTTGTGTGGTGCTGTTGATTATGACCGTCGCCTCATTGTTGTTCCCCATGCTGTTTCCCATGTTCAAACGAAAGTTCGCCGGTGAGGGCGATGATGAATAGAAATCTAAGTAATGAAAGGAGAAAGTCATGTTAACAAAATCTCATATGGAATTAGCCGATCAGTGGGACCGGGCGATGGGCAAGCTTGATCTTCAAGAAGACCACATTGTGGTGATTGAAATCTGCATGATGATGGGGACGACGCTGTTGAACGCAATTTTTCATGCGCGCGGCATCAGAGAAGAAGCCATTGATCAAAACCACACAGTTCGACCAGACATCCCGCCCGAGGTCGTTGCAAAGATCACCCCCGACGTTCGCGAAATCATGGACGATCTTTTTTACATTGAGGAAAATCGCAAGCTTCATTGCCGTGGCATGTACCCGGATGTATTGGAACGCGATCTGCCTGAATGGGATCCGCCGGTGGTTGATAAGTGCGTTGCCAAAATTCGGAAGATGCAGGCCTTCACGAAGGCCGTGTTGGCTGAGTAGAACCGTATCATGCGCTGGGCTCGGTTTGATCATAAGGGTTCTGTCTCCTTCGGTATCGTCGAGGGAGATCAGATCGTTCCCGTTGATGGCAGTCCGTTCGCCGAGCATGTAAAATCTAGCGAAAGTTATTCCTTCGCTGAAGTGACTTTCCTGCCGCCTGTGATCCCGCCAACGATTTATTGTGCCGGACACAATTACCGAGATCACATTATCAAGTCGGCCAAGCGAAAGGGGATTGAACCGGTTGTTCCCGAAAGTCCGGAATTTAATTACCGCGCCATCAACGCCTTGGTCGGCCATGAAGGTGACGTCGTTGTTCCTGCGGATTGCCGATCCCACAGCATTCACTACGAGCCCGAACTGGTCATCGTCATTGGCAAACAAACGAAAAACGTTTCCAAGGAGGAAGCGACTGATTGTATCTTCGGCTACACAATTGGTAACGACATCAGCGACCGCCATTGGCAGAAAGAAGATCGAACCAATTGGCGGGCTAAGAACATGGATACCTTCAAACCCATGGGGCCGTGGATTGAAACCGACGTTGATCCCGCGGACATGCAAACCATCGTGCGCTTGAACGGTCAGGTTATGAATGAGTTCAGAACCTATAACGTGCTGTTCGACGCGCCGACCTGTGTCAGCGCATTGTCTCAATATATGACCCTAGTTCCAGGCGACGTGATTTGGATGGGGTCTGAAGGAGACTCGCCAGATATGCAACACGGCGACATTAACGAAATAGAAGTTACAGGTATTGGTGTGTTACGGAACACATTCATATTCAAGCATGAGTCATGAATTAAAGTATTCGAAGTCATTCCTTTTAATAAAACGATGATTTTATTTATCACAACGGAAGACTCTGGATAATATTTCCAGTAACATAAGGTAATGGTTATAGAGTGTCGTACAAAAAGTTCTGTAAAGAACCACAACAGGGAGACCCGATGATGGCCAATATAGATCGTTTTTCACCCCCCCTAAATTTGCTGGCAGCTGCTACACTGGCACTGCCGGTTTTGTTCTCTCCAGTAAAAGCGGACGCCGAATGGAAACCGACGCGTAATGTTGAGATATTGGTACCGGCAGGTGTTGGTGGCGGTAACGACCGGGCCGCGCGCATGGTCCACAAAATTCTTAAAGATCATAAATTCCTACCCGTTTCCGTCTCTATCGTGAACAAGCCTGGGGCAGGCGGTGCCATAGCTTACGCCTATCTCAATCAGTTCAAGAAAAATGGCCATCACGTTGCCCTTTATCCAACGTCGTTGCTGACCCGGCCAATTTCAGGACGAAGCGATATCACATTTCGCGATTTGACGCCGTTAGGTCATTTGTTCAACGAATATTCTGTGGTCATGGTGCGGAACGATTCACCAATCAAAACCGGAAAACATTTGATCAACATCCTCAAAAAAGACATCCACGCGAAAAGCTTCGCCATCGGTACCAGCCGGGTGAATACCAATGGGATCGCGCTTGCGACGGTCCTAAACGCGGTTGGAATGGATTATCGGAACCTCAGGGTTCTCACTCATAAATCCGGCGGTAAATCCTATGCTGCTGTTCTTGGTGGCCATGTTGACGTTTATGGAACGTCAGTCGGCAGTGCTCAGAAACGCCTGAAGAAAGGCAAGATGCGAGGCCTCGCGATTTCATCACCCAAGCAACTCGGCGGCGATGTTTCAGGAATTCCGACGTGGAAGGAACAAGGCGTCGATATTGAATTTTTCGGATTACGCGGGCTCATCGGCCCCGGTGGCTTGAGCAAAGATCAAATCGCCTATTGGGATGGGATCATTGGTAAGGTCGTCAAAACCAAAGAGTTCAAGGCTTATGCTAAAAAATCAGGGGCCGTCATCAATTACAATAATGCAGCCAATACATACGCGCTGTTGACGTCGCTTGAGAAAGAGTGGTCGACGCTTATGAAAAAGCTTGGCCTTGTTAAAAAGAAGAAAATGAAAAAATAATTTAAACGACTTTACCTCCCTGAGACGGCATCGGCTTTGACACAGGGCCGGTGTCGTTTCAGTTAACACCCTAAATATGGAGAAGATACGATGGTTAAGGCGGCACGTGGTGAGAATGGCGAACGGGGGCAACCTGCAATAGATATCCCGGCACCCCCGCCCAAGCCCCGAAAAATACGCTGGACCGTTATGAGCGACCGGGGACTGCCGCTGGGCATGCAGGAAGATATTATGGACGTGGTCGAGGACATCGTTGATCACGTAAAATCTGTTGACCACATGGGTCATTTGGAGCGCCTGTCGGTTGATTTCACGCGCCAGAAAAACGCCCAATATAAAGCCCGCGGGCTGTCATGCTTTCCAGGCGGCATTCCGTTTGAGATTGCTTATCTTCAAGGCACGGTGGAGGCATTTTTCAATCGCTTACCAGAAATAGGCTTCGACGGGGTGGAGATCAGTGATGACACACTGCCGACATTTCCCCTGACTGAACGGGCGGCCCTTATTAAACAAGCGCGCGATCTCGGGCTGGAGGTATTTTCTGAAACCGGCAAAAAATTTGGCGACGGTCCGACCTCGGCTCAAGACATTATAGATTGTGTAAAAAGTGATCTCGATGCCGGGTCGACAAAGGTTACTGTCGAAAATGCGGATCTGTTGTTGTTCTTGAAAGATGACCCGGGCGAAATTGAAAAAATTGTTGCCGGTGTCGGGATTGACGACATTCTGTTTGAAGTCGGCCCTAACGGCTGGCCTGATCTTGCGGTTTTTCTGCTTAAAGAACTAGGCCCGGACATCAATCTCGAAAATATGGAATGGGATAAAATGATCCCGATTGAATCGATGCGCCGGGGACTGCATCGCCAGATTGGCTATACGTTCCTGCATGATCTGCAAAGCTAGCTTTGATCTTTAAATATTTGTTGCAGGTCATCGATCAGAATTTGCCCTGCTGCAGAAAGGGGTTCGTTCTTACGGCGCATAAGACCGATGCTTCGTACCCATTGAAAGGGTCGGTCGAGCATTTCTATTGGTTGATGGGATGCATCTATATCCGCCTTGCGCGACGCACTTAAATAATCGGTAGCGGCGACGGTCGCGAGCGTAAACGGTATTGAATTTGATTGAATGGCCGGTGTCGGTAGCGGTCGCCCAGCTTCAAAATAAAGTGCTTCCAACCGTCGCCCGTAATGAGTTCCCGCTTCGCGGTGAACCCACCCGTAGGGATCAAAATCTGCGATGACATGATGTTCTTTTTGTAGCAATGGATGACCTTTTCGGACGATCACGCCATGTACATCGTTCATCAAAGAAATAAATTCTATATCATCCGTCTCACTTAAATCTTGTTCGGTCCCGATAAACATATCCAGGCCGCCAGCCAGTAACATTTCTAAATATACTTTTGAACTGACGTGATGCATCACTATCAGTTTTAGGCCCGGCCGCGCTTTGGTTAATTCAGAAACCACCTTGGGAAGCACTTCCTCCATCAGCCAAGACGGCGTGACGCCAATACTCAGTGATCCGGCATTTCCATTCTTTACCGCATCAATTTCATTAAGTGCCTTATTGGCTTGGGCGTGCATCAATGTCGCGTGTTGGGCGAGGGTTTCACCATACTTAGTCGGTTCAACACCTCTTGAATGGCGAAGGAACAGGGGCACTCCCACAGTATCTTCAAGAGTTTGGATGCTCTTGGTTAATCCCGATTGCGTAATGCCCAATTCACGTGCGGCACTACCGAAACTCCCGGTTTTAAGCACGGTCAAAAAATGTTCCAGTCGGCGCAAATCCATAACATGATATTATTTCATGCTTTTTATAGATAGTTAAGATTTTTTTCTAAGCAGTGGCCTCTTGAATGGTCGCCAACTTCAATATGGAGCTAATTATCGCAACTATTATTTTTAAATATAATTTGCATTAAACAGCACCCACCCTCTCTTGCCCTCATGAGGATATCTGCTTTTTGCCAACAACCTTTACCTCTCCCGCATACTCTCATCCTGATATCGCTGCAGGGGTGCGAGGAGATACTCAATAAGTCTTCGTTTGCCGGTTTTGACTTCGATTGTGACGTTCATGCCGGGGGACAGGGTGACGTGTTCGCTGCCCGATAGGATCGTGGTTTTGGCCATGGTGACGCGGATGGGGTAGACGAGGCCGAGGTTTTCGTCTTGGACCGCGTCGCCTGAGACGATGGCGACCTTGCCGTCGATGGTGCCGAACTTGGTGAAGGGGAAGCTTTCGACTTTTATTTCGGCGTCTTGTTTTGTGGTTACCCACGCCTTGTCCTTGTTCAGGATCATGGCTTCGATTTCGAGGCCGCTGTTGGCCGGGACGATGACCATGAGTTCTTGTGCCGGCGTGACCACACCACCGACCGTGTGCACCGCCAACTGCTGAACGACGCCATCGACAGGGGTGGTTAGGGTTTGCAGGCGCGAACGGTCGCTGGCCTTAATGAGTTCTTGTCGCACTGTGGCGGCCTGTTTGCGGGTTTCTGACAGCTGCCCCAGAACATCACGGCGGAATTCGGCAGCGACTTGGCGGCGCTTTGCCTGGTCGGTTTTGAGTGCGGATCTCGCCTTTTCTAGCTCGCTCTTTTGAACCACCAGGCGTTGCTGGTATTCAAGGTATTCCTGTTCAAGTTCCAGGTATGGCAAGCGCGCGAGAATGCCTTTTTCGACCAGTTCGAGTCGCTTGTTGACCCGTTCTTTAAGGTTGGGCAGAATTTTCTTGATGCTGGCGATTTCGCCCTGAATGCCACGAATTTCTGCGCGGCGCTGGACAACGCCGCCGTCGAGGGCGGCGAGGGTGGCTTGGTGTTCTTCGAACTGGCTATCCAAAAATGTCCGGCTTTGGCGGATGAGTTCAGAGGACGCCCCCTTGGGCGGCGTAAAACTTTTGATCGGATTTTTTCGCAGCAAGGCATCAAGTCGTGCCACTTCGGTTTCCATCGTGATGAGTTCTTGAAGGAGGCGAACTCGGTCGGCCTCGGTACCCGTCGGGTCCAACTCAACCAGCACATCGCCCTTCTTGACCGTCTGGCCGTCGGTGACACGGATAGCGCGGATGACACCGGACTCAAGGGGTTGAATGAGTTTTACTCGGGCCGTCGGAACAATCTTGCCCTGTGCAGTCGCAATAATATCCATCTCGCCAACCATCGCCCAGAACACCGCGATCATAAAAAAGCAGATGATGGCCAGTACCGTTGCGCGGCCCAGGGGAGAGGCCGGGGTTTCTGTGACCTCAAGGACGGCAGGCAGAAACGCCAATTCATGATTTTTGACACTGCTGCTCTTGTCGTCCTTAGCCTTGCTGTCTTTCTCATCGCGGAGTGCTTGGCGGAAGACGTCCCAGTGTTTGGAGAAGCTCATGACCGCACCACCTTTTTCTTAGAGGGCTTTTTTGTGGGGCGTTTCTTAGGTGTTGCCGAGGCTGATTTAGGTTTGCTTTTAGCGGCACTCTTCTTGGTTTTTGATTTGGCCTTACGTGCTGGTTTTGGGCTGCTTGCCTTGGTTACAGGAACATTTTCGATTACGTCCTTTTGAACTTCGACCTTTGTTACCATCGGTGTCGGATTCGCAGGCTGTGGAGGCGCGGGACGACGCACAATCAATTGGCCGTCGGGGCCCCGTTCAACAACTGCTTTTTGGGGCGCGGGTCGGGGCGCTGTGACTTGCGACGGAATTTGTGGCGTTGGCGCTGGTTTTTGGAGGACGGATTCCATCGGCGTGCCCCGCGCTTGCGCGGCCCACAGTCGGGCGTAGCGGCCGCCGCTTTTAAGGAGAACATTATGGCTGCCGTCTTCAACAATTTCACCCGCCTCGATGGTGATGATGCGGTCGCTGTCACGCACCGTGCTCAGCCGGTGAGCAATAACGAACACGGTGCGGCCTTCTGAGATGCCGCGCATGTTTTCCTGAATGATCTGTTCAGACTCATAATCCAACGCCGACGTTGCTTCATCAAAAATAAGAATGCGCGGGTTGGTCACTAGGGCACGGGCAATGGCAATGCGTTGGCGTTGACCGCCCGATAGGCTGCCACCGCGTTCTTCAATAATCGTATCATAGCCTTCCTGCAATTCCAGAATAAAGTCATGCGCCCCGGCCATCTTCGCGGCGTCAATCACCCGTTCCATCGACATCGCCGGATCGGCCAGGGCTATGTTGTCCCGCACCGTGCGATTGAATAGATAGTTTTCTTGCAGCACCACGCCGACTTGCCGGCGCAGCCAGGACGGGTCAACCAAAGCGAGATCAACGCCATCGACCAACACCCGCCCGCTTTCCGGCAAATAGAGCCGCTGAACTAATTTTGTCAGCGTGCTTTTACCTGACCCTGAAGGCCCGACGATGCCGATCACCTGTCCAGCAGGTACCTTTAAACTCACCCGTTTCAGAATCTCAGGCCCGTCGGGACGATAGCGGAAAATCACATTATCAACCTCGACATCTCCCCTGATTGTCGGCAGTGTCGCGCGGTTGGCGGTCGCGGCGTCTTCGGTCTTCTCATTGAGAATATCGCCCAAGCGCGCCACCGAAATTCGCATCTGCTGGAAGTCCTGCCACAATTGAGCAAGCCGCAGGATCGGCTGGCTGACCCGACCGGACAGCATGTTGAACGCAACGAGTTGCCCGACGGTTAGGTCTCCATCAATCACCAACCGTGCACCGAACCACAGCGTCAGCGCCATGGTGACTTTTTGGATCAGCTGCACGCCTTGTGAAGCGATGTTGCCAAGGTTCGCCGTTTTAAACGAGATGTTGACGTAGCCCGCCAATTGTTCTTCCCATCGGCGCTGCATCTGCGGTTCGACGGCGAGAGATTTGAGGGTCTCAACACCCGTAATAGATTCAACCAGGAACGCTTGGTTCTCCGCCCCGCGTTGAAACTTCTCTTCGACTCTTCGCCTCAGGACCGGGGTGATCAATAAAGACACCGTAATATAAAATGGGATCGAGCCTAGCACGATCCACGTCAACGTCGGCGCGAACATGTACATGACCGCAAAAAAAATCACCGTGAACGCCAAGTCCACCACCAGTGTCAACGCCGACCCGGTCAGAAAGTTCCGGATGTTCTCCAACTCGCGTACCCGGGCGACAGTCTCGCCGACGCGCCGAACACCAAAAAAACTAATTGGCAGGCGCATCAAATGCTTGAACAAACTCGCGCCCAACTGCACATCGATCCGATTGGTGGTGTGCGAGAAGACGTAAGTTCGAAGCCCACCCAATAAGACCTCAAACACCGAGACCACAATCAACGCGAATACCAAGACATCCAGGCTGGTCAGCCCCCGGTGGATCAACACCTTGTCGATGATGACCTGAAAGAACAGCGGTGTGATCAGCGCAAATACTTGAATAAACAGCGACGCCAGCAACACCTCACCAAACAAATGGCGGTATTTTATGACTGCCGGAATAAACCACGACACATCGAAGGCCCGGCCTTCGCCGGTCAGCTTCTTGCGGTTGGTGAAGAGAATCAAACGCCCGTCCCAAATCTCCTCGAATTGTGCGCGGGTGAGGGTCTCTGGCCGTCCAACAGCCGGGTCCTGGATCAGAACCTTTTCTTCCTCATCCTCCCGTTGCGCCACCTTGGCCAGCACGAAAAAGGTCCCATCCGCGCGGCTGGCGATGGCTGGCAGCGGTGTCTTGCCCAACCGATCCCACTTCGCCGAAATCGCCTGGCACTTTAAATCCAGGTCCTTGCCCGCCAACAAAATCGTCGTCTCATCGAACAACTTTCCGCTGGTGCCAAACTGATGCGCGATTTGTTCGGGGCTGGAGGGTTTTTCCAAGAAATGGGCGAGCAGGACCAGGCAGGCCAAACCTGTGTCCATAGGTCCGGTGTCGGGAACTCCAGCAGGGTCGGAATCAGGTCCTGTTTCTGCCCGCTCCCCTAACGACTTATTCTGGCTTTCTGTTTTGGACTGATCCAAGGCGCACACACCTTTATGTAAAAATCTGAACTTGCGGTCGCGATTCAGACCATAACGCCAAAATCATTTAAATTAGTCTAATGGTGAGGCCGCAGCCGCTTGGTCCTTTTTACCAAATTAGCGCCAAATTAGCGATAGCGCCGTAAATTAATATTATTACTGCTGGGGACAACCGCCAGGGGGTTGCGCCTGCCCCTCGTTATTCGCTCTCCGGAAAAGCCGCCCTACTCCTGACCCCGTCCCTGGTTGGCCTCAAGGTGTTATAAACCCTAACGTATCGTGTGAAACGACAATATAATATTTTAAATTTATAAGCCATTTGGGAGTAAATGCAGAGGTAGGGTCAGATTTTGAATTATAAAACACCAGGAGGCGAAAGACTTAAATGCCGAAAACAAAAATCCACAATTCAAGACTTGACCCCATTCTTTCAGGCAACGACCAACTAAGCGATGGCGCCGGTGATGATGTCTATGAATTTGGTCGCGGCGATGGACAGGATTTGATCGATAATACTGGCGAAAGCGCATCAAACGACAAAGTCGTCTTTGGGAGTGGCGTCGGTACGGATCAACTTTGGTTCAGCCAATTGGGAGATGACTTTTCGGTAAGTATCATTGGCACTGATGATCAAATGATTATCGATGAGTGGTATTTGGATGATGGTGCAAACCAGTTCGCCACGTTTGAAGTGGACAATGGATCGAGCCTAAATGCAGCCAACATCGAGAATTTGGTGTCTGCCATGGCTGCTTTCTCTCCGCCAGCGTTGGGGGAAACGAATTTATCCCAAACATTACACGACAACCTCGACACGATTATCGTCGCGAACTGGCAATGATTTCATATTTGAGATTGACGTTAAGATTGGAAAGATGGCCAGAACGGATAAAAGGGGAAACATGGGGATAGAAGAAGATAGATGATTCTGGTGTGTTATGCCGATGCTATGATCCTGGGCTTTCCGCGACTATTGTCGTTATTCATCCCCAATTGTGCCATGGGTCTGCTTAACTGCTCCAGTAGGACTATAAAAATTTCATAGTCCTACTGAATGCAAATCAGGAGTAAAGTTTACGCGGTCGGAATAGCCTTAACCACGGGCCGAAGACTGAACGATGTGGGAATGAAGAGTGAATGGATTCCGGCACCGCCCGCGACGGCGATCATGATATCTTCGGCTTGGTCGGCGACTCCGATATGGTCTGGGTCTCCGACGGTTTCAAACCAATTGGAACGACGGTGATGCAGTCCTTTGACGGTTTTCTCGACAAATCTGGTTAGCGGGATGCGTCCTTTTTCGAAAATATAATTGCGGATGTCGTCTTTGCTGAAGCCATCCCGGTCGAGCATGAAGGCGTGCTCGGGGCTAAAGACCAGCAACGGACCAGAGGCAAAAATGATGTTGTTATTGCCGAGAGCCGTAACAGCACCAATGAAATGTTCCAATACTTCCTCACCATGTTCACAGCCGTAGGTGAACACATTGTGAGGCGACGACGCACCGCCGACAACACTGACCGCACTCTCATTCGCTTTAAATCCATAATCAGTGTGGAACGGAGACCAAGGACTTTCGTCCTCGTTTTCAGCAAAGCAATAGGTGTACTTGCCTGGTTGACCATGGGTTGCGACATCGGTCTCGTCCGGAATTTCGCCGCCAATGTTACGGCACACCAGCCGCACGGCGCGGCCGATAGTCGCGTTCGGTCGATTGCCTGAGCCAAATACATTACGCCCTGAATTGGCACCAAGTGCATGGCTGATAGGCCCGTTTAAAATCAACAGAGGCGTACTCATGTTGGTCGCCGTTTGTGCGCCGTATAATTTGGCGTCGTCTTCGATCATGCCTTCCGTCGCTGCGAGAACGGCTGGGAAGTATTCTGGTTTACAACCCGCCATTACTGCATTGATAGCAATCTTTTCCACGGTCGCCGGACGATGACGGGGCGGAACAATGCCGACGATTTCTTTGGGGTCTCGATTAACCGTGCTCAATGCTGCCGTGACTTTCTCAAGGGTTGGCGACACGACTGGCAATCCATCGGTCCAGCCTTGTTCAAAGAAGAATTCCTGATCGTCAGCTTGTGCTTCTTCGATTGAGATTTTCTCATCTGAAATTGGCCGCGCGACTTCTGCACTTACAAAATTATCTGAGGTTAAAGTCTGGGCAATTGCATCGACCACAGCATCAGCCCGTTCTATCACCTGATCTTTAGAAGCGCTGTGCATGGGGTGTGGGATTTCGACCAAGGGTAATGTAGAAAGCCCCCGTCCCATGGCTTGCTGTCGGGCAGCACCGGAAAACGCCGTGCTGAATATGGAGGCAGTGGGCTTGCCTTTGCCTTCGAGTGTCACCGCGTCGGCAACGGTCATGGAAGTTGATGTGCCGCAATCACCGAAGCATTGAATAACGGCCTCACACCCGGAAAGCATATCGATTTCATCACTGGGCAACGTGTCCTTTGGGGCCAGCTTACGGACCACGGCTCCAATCTCAATGCCGTATTGATCCGTTAGTTTCTCGCCAATGCGGCGAATGAACATGTCTGCGTTCATCTTACTGTTGTCGACAAATCCAACCTTCACACCTTTGAGGCCCTTCAGTCGGACTGCGGGTGTTACGGCATTAACCTCTTCGATTACTTTAGGGTTGAGAACGGTTACCTGTGTCATTTTCTTTGTCCTTTGCAAACGGTCGATAGGTTTAAAACATTCATTCGTCTTCGTACTTTTTCAGCTGCTCGGCTGAGAAATAGCGTTCTTCAAGTTCCCGTTGTCTGGCCGGGCCTTCGCCTTCTGGCCCGACGCGCGGGATCGGATAGGGTTTGTCTTTACGGCTTTCGGAAAAGTCTTCCCAAGCCGTAATGCCACGGTCATTAAAGTCCTGCATGAAATCGTAAAGGGCGGCCCAGGTGACGTGATGGGTAAAACCCGGATACCATGCGATTGTAACGCCCAGCGCCATATGTTCTTCGGGACTCAAATATTTTGGCAGCTTGCCTTTCATGAAAGAAAACGGGCCAGAGACCAACGAGCGCGCGCGTTTAATTTCGTCAATAGAGTGAGGTGATTCCAACTGTACCCAATCAACGCCGGCTTCGGTCTCGTAGGCTTGTAATCGTTCAAGGCAATTTTCGAGACTACTGTTGGAGGCGTCGCGGGCATAACACTGAGCCATCACGACGAAGTCCGGATCCAGTTCGTTTTTCATATCGACGGCGGCACGGTAACGGGCGATGGCTTGATCCATCGGCACCACCTCCATGCCCGCACTTTGGGTTCGGCGTTTGCCTTCGATTGGCTGATCATCGATGCGTATGCCGGAGATACCTGCGCGAATGCATTCTTTAATCATGCGGCGCACGGCCATGATCCCGCCGTGGCCAGTATCACCGTCCATGATGATGGGGAATTTGACACTATCGGCAATCCATCCGGCGACTTGAACGCACTCGGTCATTGTCGCGGTGCCGACGTCGGCGAGCCCAGTATACGTACCCACCACACCACTGGTGCCAGAGAATGCAGCTTCGCACCCAGCCTCTTCCATCACCCGAGCATGGGCTGCCGTCGGGGTATGGAGAATGGTTAGGACCTTGTCTTTGCGATGAATGAGTTGCTGCAGTCGAGCACGTGGCGAGATGTCGGTCATTCTAATTTCCCTCAGCCTTTCGTTCGGCCAAAACCCGCCGCGTGTACTCTGCAATTCCGCCGTCACTGATTAATTTCAAAAGCTCAGGTGCCAAGGGAACAATACGAGCTTCAAAGCCATTTGCGCGGTTTAGAACCCGACCCTCCACAAGATTAACATCAAGCTCGTCACCTTCTGAAACATTTTCATCGATGCCTGGGCAATAAACAGCCGGGACCCCAAGATTGACACAATTGCGTAAAAAGATGCGCCCGAATGTGGGGGCCAGAACTGCGGCGATACCGGCTTCTTTCATGGAACCAGGCGCTTCCTCACGGCTGGAGCCACAGCCGAAATTCGGCCCGCCAACGATGATGTCACCTTTTATAACCGTGTCTGGAAAATCAGGATCTGCCCCTGTCATGAGGTGGCTCGCCATCTCGCCTGGTTCGTAGCTCGGTTTAAAATAGCGTTTCGGAAAGATCAGATCTGTATTGATGTTTTCGCCAAATTTTCTGGCTCTGCCAACAAGACTCATGATGTGCCTCCTTTGGACATGATCTCCTCTGGGGGAACGATACATCCGGCGATCGCAGATGCCGCGACAGTTGCCGGGGATGCCACATAAAGTTCACTATCTGGACTGCCAATTCTTCCGGCAAAATTTCGACTGCTGCTGGTGATGGCGATTTCCTTCCCGCCCAGCATGCCCAACTGGCAGCCACTGCACGGGCCGCAACCAGCGGTCCCAATTTGCGCGCCGGCGCGCACAAGATCATCAATTAGGCCTTCTTTGTTCGCCTGAAGGAAGACTTCGGTTGATCCAGGATTAACAATCAAACGAGTGTCTGGCGATATCTTTTTGCCGCGTAACACTTTCGCTGCTTCCTGAAAATCTTCAAGCCGTCCACCTGTGCAGGTGCCCAGCACAGCCTCATCAATTTTGACACTGGAAAGGCTGCTCGCAGGTTCGACTTTGGACAGGTCATGGGGCAAGGCGACCATGGGTTCCAAATCGCTCACATCAAATTCGTAGACCTTGGCAAAGTCGTCATCGGAATCAGTTGTTTGCGGATTGCATAAATTTCGATCCCGTCGTCCCTCCATCCATTTCCAGGTCGTCTCATCCGGTGCGACGTAACCGGATTTGGCACCGATCTCCACGGCTAAATTACAAAGCGTTAAGCGGCCATCCATGCTCATGGAACGCACAGTCGGCCCGGCGTATTCGACGGCCTGATAGGTGCAGACAGCTTCGCCATGATCCTTCAGAATATTGAGAATAATATCTTTGGCGGTGACCCAGGGTTTAAGCTCGCCCTGAATGTCGAAACGAACGACTTCGGGCACCCGCATCCAGTTGTATCCAATGCTCAGCAGCGAGCCTAAATCGGAGTGTCCCATTCCTGTGGACATGCAGCCGAGCGCGCTATTTGTTACCGTATGAGAATCTGAACCAACAATAAGTGCCCCAGGAAACGCAAATCCTTTTTCCGGCAGGATGACATGGCAGATGCCTTCGCCGGGATAGAAATTGGTGATGTTTTGTTCCTTCATCCAAGCGCGTGATCGCTGTTGTGATTCTGCATCTTGAACGCGGGGGGCTGGGTATGTGTGATCAAAGACAACGACGACCTTGGACGGGTTCCAAACTTTTTCCGCACCCATTTCGGAGAACCGTTGCATCACCCTGGCGACACCCCGGTCATGCAGCATCACGTAATCGGGTTCTACATTGACGATCTCACCAGGATCAACTGACGGTTTCCCTGCGTGTTGGGCGATGATTTTTGCAAGTGCATGCATATCCCGTTTACTCCCTATTTCGCCAAGGCGAACGTTGCGGCTTCACGGCCGGAAATTCGCCCGAAGACAGATCCCGCCATCAGACCCGTGCTGCCCGGATAGTTAAAGTAATAGAGGCCACCGATAAGTTCCCCTGCGGCATAGAGGCCGGGAATGTCGATGTCGTCGATATCCAGCACGTGCGCTTCTGGATTAATTTTAAGACCGCCGAAGGTGAAGGTAATACCGCAACCGACCGAATAAGCCTCGTAGGGTGGTTCAGAGATGGGGTTAGCCCAATTGGTCTTGTTAAACTCAAGACCTTCGGTTGTTCTGCCGTCTTTAATATTGGGGTCGAACTCAACACCATCTTTGATGGCTGCGTTGTATTCACGGACCGTTTCTAGGAAATTGTTGTAGTTCACGTCCTGCATTTTATCGCAGAGTTCTTCAAGAGTATCAGCTTTAACTTTTGTCGCGCCCCGCAGTTTATATTCGTCGCGCATCAGGTGTGTGACTTGTGAATCAAAAATTTGCCAGGCGAAGCCGCCAGGTTGTTCCAGGACCACGCGACCATATTTTGCGTACGTGTAGTTCCGGAAATCGGCGCCTTCGTCGAGGAACCGCTTGCCTTCTGAATTGACCATGATGCTGAAGGGGTAGCTGTGCCGATATCCCGCGTGCGGTGCGTTGACGTCGCCGAAATCGGACGCATACCGCTCCCAAGCGACGGAGTGACAACCCGACCACTGGCCATATGATTGGGCACCAATGTCTAACGCCATCTGGATGCCATCGCCTGTGTTGTAACGCGTACCCCGGACTTTCGCTTGATCCCAGCCGGGACCAAGATACCGTGTCCGCATTTCCCGGTTGGCTTCAAACCCGCCGCTAGCGAGAACAACTGACTTCGCTTGAATTTCTTCTTCCACGCGCCCCGATATCAAGCGCACACCTTCGATGCCGTCTTTGCCTTGAAGTAGGCTCATCACGCGCGCGTTGTAGCGAACATCAATGCCATGCTTTTCGGAACAATCGTAGAGCGATTGGACCAAGCCAGTTCCGCCCCCGTTTGCATAAATGACAACGCCGCCGAAAAATTTGAATTTGCCTTTGACGTTAAAAGCTTGCCGACCATAGTTCGCCATGAAACGAACACCCCGACCGCGCAGCCATTGGACTGTCTCGGCGCTGCTGTCGACGATGACTTCTGCCAAGTCAGGATCAATGTAGTATTGGGTGATATTGAACAGATCGTCGAGATACGTCTCGCGGGAATATTCGCCAAAATCAGTTCGAGCAATCTCATCGTCGGTGAGGTCTGGCACGACGGCTTTTATATCGTCAGCGCCGTGGTGAACGATGCGAAAGCCGCCCCCGGTGTAGGCCGAGTTTCCGCCGCGAGTATCTTCCGGTGCGCGCTCCAATACTAAAACACTTGCACCTTGTTCATTTGCGGATAGGGCTGCGCAAAGCGCTGCATTCCCACCGCCGACGACAACTACGTCATAAGATTTCTTTTCCATTATTTTCTTTCCGTCATTTGTTTCTGCCTTACTGAAGGGGCCAAGGCAGATCGATTTCGAAAACCGTCTGCAACACACCGGCCGGATAGTCCAAAGTCATGAAGTGAGATAACGCCCCAAGGAAGAGTACGAACGTCCCGGCGCAGAGGGCGCTATTTCGATGTCCCCATTCTGCTTTTTTAAAAATGAATGCATAGATGAAGGCGGCAACGCCGATTACAAATCCCAACAACGCTGAAACACCCAGCATGCCGAGGAGCCAAAGCAGATAATATTCGCTTGAGCGGTATTCGATGTGTTCGTTGAACTCTTCACGTTCTGAATCATAAAACACTGTTGCCGGCTGCTTTCCAGCAACCAGTTGGAGCCCTATGGGCACAAGGAACACAAGCGATAGACACGCCGAGAACCAAGGATAGATGACCGTCAAATTTTCTTCATGCCGAAAGGTATCGCCGACAACCAGGGCCACGAAACCTACAAGCAAGGCATAAAACATTAACTGAGGTCGTTTTCCACGTGCCGCGTAGGGCCCATCGTTGCTCATCGCCGGTTTGTTTGGCTTGAACCGAATGGCGACAAAGATTGACAAGATTGTCAGGGCGAGGAGAACCAAGACGATTGGTTTCTCCAGAACTCTGAACCCATGGACAGAATACGTCACGTAGACCATTTGTTCGACCTGTGGCGCCAAAACAAAACCGATTAAGAGAGCGGGCCGAGGCCAACCAAATCGTTTCATGTAAACACCCAGGGTCCCTAGCACCATCAGCAGGATCAAATCACCCCAGTGCCGAGATGCCTGGAAAGCAGCAAAGAAAATCAGTCCAAACATGAAGGGGGCGACCAGGGTGTAGCGGATGGTCGTCAGCTTGGCGATGTGATCGGCTAAGAACACACATGTTCCGGCGCCAATAATATTGGCAAGCGCAACAGACCAAATCATCAAATAGACAAGATCAAGCTGACTGGTAATGATATGCAAACCGGGTTCTATGCCGATCAGCACAAACCCGCCCAGCAAAATAGCCATGCTGCTGGATCCGGGAATGCCGAACAGCAAGGTTGGAATTAAGGCCCCACCTTCCTTTGCATTGTTGGCCGATTCCGGTGCGATGACACCCCGCACATCACCCGTGCCATAAACGGTGTGATCGTGCCTTTCTTTTCCCAAGAATGTAGTTTCTTAACCCAAGTCGAATTGTTGGCGTAGCCGAGATTCAATTCGCCACGTAGAGTCGCTTTTCGCCATTTGCTAGCCGATAGGCCATAGACAATTTTTGGGAAAAACCCCAACATGTCTGCAGACATGGCCATGCGAATTTCAGACGATGTCGCATTTTTTGCACCCATGAGGAGCTTGGATTTATTCTTTCTCAGAGTGGCAATATCCTTGCCAATATCCTTGCCGGTAATCCCCGTTTGATCGGTTACTCCGTAGAATAATGACCCCATGGGATTGACCATAATCGGCACCCAGGAAGATACTTTGAATTTAACCTTCTTACCGCCAAATACCGAATTGGTCAGGGTTGAACTAGAAACGCCCATGACCGTAAGCCCATCGGGCTTGGCCTTTTGAAACTGATTGGCGCCCCGGACCGAACCACCGCCTGGCTTATTAAGGACAACGACCTTCGGTTTTCCTGGTAGGTTTTCTGCAAAAAAAGGCACCAATATTCGAGCAAAGGTATCCGTACCACCGCCTTCTTTGAAAGGTATTAGAAATGTAACAGTCTTACCTGCAAAATTAACTTCGGCTGAAGCCACAGTACCGGTAAATGCGACAACTGCCGCAAGTGTGAGGCCTAAAAAATGTCTAACAATTGACATGATACTTTCTCTCCTGTTTGTGCGTGGACGCGTCTCGAAATCCCCAACCCAGTTAGTTCAACCGTTATGCCGTTGAACTAACTTTCAAGGCGATCGTTCCACTACGTGGAATACTGTTCCATAATTATGGTAGAGTTAATACAGGCGCAGAGTCAAGTTTGAAAATGATTTGGAATTCAGGCGTTGGTAATCATATCGCCGACACATACACAAACTGCGTCGATTCGAAGAGACCTTATTACAATTTAGCTGGCGATATCTCGTGCACGAAATCCAAGTTGCTGCGAAAGATCACCGACCCCATTTAATAAAGAACTCATACAAAGATCGCGATGTTCCTTTGTAAATCGACCCTCTGGGGTGATGATGTCGATCACGGCGACTGTGGCACCTGTATAGTCTTTGACTGGGGCTGCCAATGATGCACCGCCAGTAAATAATTCACTTCGACTTTCGGCAAAGCCTTGCTCACGGATGCGCGCGATTTCCTGCTTTAAAGCGTCTGTTTCTGTAATCGTCTGATTGCAAATTTTTTCGAGTAATGTTCGGTTGAGATAATCATCAATTTCCAAATCACTTAAACCGGCAAATAAGACCTTGCTGGCAGCACCAGCGTATAAGGGTGAACTTCGTCCCAACTCCACCATACGCCGCATCGGGTGCAAACCTTCTGCAAAATCGATGTGGACCCGGTAATCCCCGGTCCGAATTGACAGAACAACCGTCTCTTCAACTTGATCTCTAATCACCCGCAACAGCGGCATGGCAAGACCATGGATATTGGCTTGGCGCCGTCGAATATCCGCAAGGTGGAGCAGTTCAAACCCGAGACTGTATTTACCTGAGATAGAATCCTGCATGCATAGTCCCCGATCACACAGAGTCGAAAGCACGCGAAACGTCGTTGTCTTGGGAAGGCCCGAACGCGATACAATTTCAGGAAGCGAAAGTTCAGAGTCAGCATGGGAAAAAACAAATAAAATATCCGCAGCTCGGTTTACCGCTTCGACCGCGTATGCATTTCCAGATCGTTGCTTGGGTAGAATTCCTTTTTTTGTAAGGTTTGCCATCGTCGGTACCGCACGCTCCTAAATTTTCAGCCGTTTCGTTAAAATTTCGGCAGATATTGAAATAAGTCATTCCATAATATGGAATAGCGTTCCATAATTCAAAGAACTTTTCATGTGCGGACTTAATAGACTCACTATTATGGCGACGTGGTTTGTAACACGAGGAATATGAAATGAACCAATCAGAGGGCATCGCTGCTAGTCAGATGAAAATTATTTCTAGTAGTGCAAGCGGATTAAACGCAACAAACTTGTTAGCGAGCCATGCATCTACTCTGCCCTTTGAAGCACTTCCACAAGATGTCCTGAAAATGACCAAATGCTGCGTTCTTGACACGCTTGGTGTAAGCATCGGAGCCAGCGCCTTGATCCCTGAGGGCCAAATTCTTGCCGACTATGTTCAAGAACTTGGCGGCAAGGCGGAAAGTACGATCCTTGGGTTTGGGTGCAAGGCCCCAGCCCCATGGGCCGTCTTTGCCAACGGCAGCGTCGGGCATATGTTGGATTTTGACGACGTCGCCCGGGGCGGACACCCAAGCATTGCAACCATCCCGGTCGCCTTTGCCTTAGGCGAAAAGCAGGAAGGAATCAGTGGTCGCGACTTCCTGACGGCCATTGCCGTCGGCATGGATGTCATGATCCGCCTCGAGAACGCGATTACAATTCCGCAATGGATCATGACCGAAGGCTGGTTCCCAACGCAGCTTTTCGGTTTCTTCGCAGCTACTGCGACGGCGGGACGAGTATTGGGTCTTGATGCATTGCAAATGGAAAATGCCTTTGGTGCTGCCTTTACGCAAGT
>JABJKH010000019.1 GCA_018660465.1 Rhodospirillaceae bacterium | reverse complement strand
TACCCGGAGTGTTTGCCGTGGTTTTGGGTCTCTCTGGCCCATTTTTAACAAATACAGCGGTTGCTGCGGATATCACCGTATATAAATCGCCATCGTGTGGTTGTTGTTCCGGTTGGGTCGATCACATGCGCCAAAATGGACACAAGGTAAAATCCATTAATAGGGATGACCTTGAAGGAATTAAAAGAATGGCGGGAGTACCAGAACAACTGCAGTCCTGTCACACCGCCATTGTGGATGGATACGTAATTGAGGGGCACGTTCCCGCATCGGACATTGAGAAGTTATTAGCCGAGCGCCCGAAGGCAAAGGGTTTAGCCGTCCCGGGTATGCCCGGCGGGTCGCCAGGAATGGAAGGTGCTGCTGCGGAACGGTATAACACTATTCTGTTTAAGAATGACGGTTCTGCATCCCTATATTCTAGGCATTAGAACTTTGCGTGAAATTAAGGATTGTCTACCAGCCTTCACAGATGTCCGTTCCACCCCTTTATGGGCGATTAGAAGCACAGTGACCGATTAATTACACGCTCATCAATGTCTGTTCAGGGCCATTTACAGCCCTTTTCAACAGCCTTAAATAACTTCCGCTTTACCTCCTCGAAGCAGAGATTGTGACGAATATCTGATCGGTCTCTCTTCTTCGTAATATTTATTTTCCCCACTATAAAAAGAGATGAATAATGCGATGGTGGAGAATAATTGAATTGTTACTTTTGCAACTTCCTGAGTAGATTTAACGGGCTTCCTAATGACTGTACTCACGCACGCCAGCCGGAGGTCCGCTTCGATTCCTCCGGCATCCGGTAGCCCCTGGTTCTAGTGGCCCTCGGCGATTTCCGCGAGTTCGATCAGGATATTGCCCGTCGATTCAGGGTTGATAAAGGCGATGCGGCTGCCGCCATGTCCGGTGCGCGGTTCCTCGTCAAGCAGCTTCACGCCTTTGCTCTTCAACTCGTCGAGCGCCGCGTCGATATCGTCGACCTCGAAACACAGATGGAATAGGCTCTGACCATTCTTTTCGATCCATGCGGTGACCTTCGAATCCTGTGCGCTGGCGTTTGAGCTCAACAGCTCCAAATAGGTCTCTCCGACTGGAAACATGGCAAGCCGCGTGGTGCCGATCTTTTCCTCGTACTCCATCTCAATACCGAGCGTGTCCTGCAGCATCTTAATCGATTCCGCCATGTCGTTAACCGCGATGGCAACGTGTTCTACTCGTTTCAGTTTCATCCGTTCTCTCCCTTGCGCTTGCGTTCTTTGTGTTTGCTCATGCTTCGATAGGCTTTCTTCATCTGGCTGATAGAATAGTTCAGTATAATACGCAATCCTGCGATACCCGATGGCCGAATTTCTGCTTAGTGTCATATGCAGACGGTTTGTGATCTTGCTCAGAATATCCCCAAATAGCGACAAGCGGATAGACATATTCCTACAATAGTCTCTATCTTTAAATATCGGGTCTGGGGTGACCAATTATTTATAAAAAAACTTTGAAGGAGGACAGGGATGATTATTGACACTCACATTCACTTATATGGGTTCCCATCATTAGAACAGCTTGAGACAAAAATTCAAAAAATGGAGGATGCGATCGCGTTTAGGACACGTTATCCAGAACTATATGATAGGACACTAACAGATGATCCTATCGATATTTCCGATGATCTAATAACGCATATGGATCGACATGGTATCGATATTGCTGTCGTCCAGGCACGAGCTGGAAACGTTACCAATGATCAGGTGGCAAAGGCTGTAAAGAAGTATCCTAAAAGATTTTTTGGACTGCTTCGAATGGGGCACGATCAGGAAGCCAGCCACGAATATTTAGATGACCCAACACCTGTACGAGACGCCGCCCCAGATCATATTAGTTATTGCATAGAAGAACTTGGAATGAAGGGGATGGGAGAGACCTTCATACGCGCCTTCACGACATCGGTTAATCCAGAGCAAATTGAAAAAGATCTCCGGCCGATAATGGACACTCTGGATCGCTACAAAGTTCCAATTCAATTCCCAACGGCTTGGTCCCAGTTTCCTGGAGGGCTTTTCTATGGAAACCCAATTTGGGCTGACGAAGTCGCGGGGCATTACCCCGAAGTTCCGATAATATTGACAAAAATGGGACGAAGTCTGGAAACCTATTTTGAACCGGCCATGACGGTTGCTATGAGAAATAGCAATGTTTATTTCGATGTTGTCGGTACGAGTCCTACTCATCTGCGCACGGCCATTGACACCATCGGCTCTGATCGAATTATGTTCGGTTCAGATTGGTCGGCAACGTGGCGATGGCTTAAGCATCCAGCTCCCTTGTATGACATTCGGAAGAAAGTGCTTGAAGACGCAAATTTGAATGAAAATGAGCGAGAAGACATATTGTGGCGAACGGCTAATCGTATTTTTGATCTAGGCCTATAGAGGCCAGCGGCCTAATGGGTCAACCTATTGAGATGGCAGTCAAATGCGGAAGAAAACACCGGCCCCAAACAAGGTCCGCTTCATCCCCAAAAAGCTGACCTATTCGGGTGACGGTCAGAACCGTCGCTAATAGCCGTGTGTGGACGTTAGGTGGTAGAATCCCCTATATGCCAGACGTACTTGAAGAGTCCGAGTGCCATAGAGAATCGCAGGTGGCCATCAATATCCTGGGGGAAATCAACTGAGATCCAGAGCAAGCAAATGGCTAAACTACCCGATGGCTTGAATTTGGTGTAAAGGCTGGATTGAAGTCCACCAGTGGAACAGGTCATCTTCTTCGCAGTTTAAGACACCCCCCATCCCGCCTGTACGGTCGTTCCAAATCTCGAGACTGGTATCTGGAACTGCAACCAGGACAGGAATCCCTGCCGCGATGGCGCAAAGTATTTCGTCACTTAAACCTTCCCCGTCACGCTCCGCATTACCAAATTTTTCAACGACCATGAGTTCGACTCTGTCTTCAATTGCCCGCCTTAACACTGCCGCTGTTTCTGTAAGAGTTAAAGTATCGAGAGAGCAATCGCGGTTCTGCCATTGTTCGAGTGTCGGTTGGTTGATTGAAAATCTATTTTCTGTCGCGATATCAATCGCCTCCACTCGATTCATTCCTGTTCCACCGATTGCTATTTTCTCTTGAAGCAATCCTCCGACATGTATGTTTGCCTGCTTCATGGCCTGAACAAACCGCGCAAGACCTGAACGATCTGAATTCTTCGCCAGATAGACGACAGCGGCAAAACGTAGAGGAAAATCACAGTCATCTAACGTTTTGATAGGAACTTCGGTCTGTGTCACCATTGTTGATCGTGCCATCATAATCGTGCCTCCAAAAGAACGCCGTGGAATTAAAGATACAAATTGAATAGGGATATTAATGCATAGTTTTTTGCCTGGACCCTTGATGTCTATCAATTGCACCCAGGCCTTTTTGGGGTCATCAACAGACGAAAACACTAGCTATTAATTATGTCTGTTAAAGGGTGTAAGGCGTGGGGTTTGTGTTAATCGATTGCAGCCTTTGAGCGGACTTTGGCAGAGGCTGGCATTTGCTTAGAGAGCGGGCGGCATTTGCGAAACCTCTAGGTATTCCCTAATTCATGATTTCAGTTGAGATTTTACCGAGTTCCTGGTGATCGGCCTCAACAAAGTCACGGGTCAGGGTCGCCAATTGGGGATAGATTGGAATTTCCGCAAGTTCTTCAACTTTGGCGGAGAACTTTGTCACCCATAGGGCTAAATGACGCTCCAGAAACTCTTTCTGAAAGAGCAGACTGTTTATTGCTTCATCAGTTTGATCGAGTTCCCAGGCCTCTGCCTCAAGCTGAGTCAGATGCGCCATAAATTCAAGTTCCACACTGATATGGTCGGGAAGCCCGTGGTAATCAGTCTCGTAGACAAAGCCGGATTGTTCGATAAATTTTTTGACATTGATGGTCTGCGGCCCCCAAAGCGATGCACCTTCCCCGCCCAGATGAACCGACTCGTAAGGGGATACATGCTGTCCAGGCCCCATAAACAAACGAGAGAATTCGAGCGACAATTCCTCCAAAAATTCTTTGTCCGGAGAAAGATTGGAAAAGACTTCAATATCTGCGCCGACCTCGGACAGATCGCGCAAAAATTCCGGGTCCTTCAGTTCCCGAACCAGTTCGGCCGTGAATTCCTTGCGAAAGACGGTTGCCAGGAGGCGATAGAGACCATTTCGCTCAACCGCCATCCTGGCCATTTCTTTTGGGTTACTTCTTCCCATTTTTTCTTCCGTCTTCGTCATGTGATCTAAGCTTTCGTTACTGTGACCACGGTATCTTGAAAGCGCAAAGCGCCGCTAATCGGATCCGGATCATTAGGGATGATCCAGTTCGGATGGGCTCCTCTGCTGGCCCACCAGATGTTGGAGTCTTGATCGTCATCCTTGCCGAACGGCGCCTTCTTACCAGAGGCATATCGGCCATACTCCCAATGACCGCAGTGGTGAGAGATGGCAACGGTCCCGGGTATAATGGCCGGCGTAACCCGTGCTTTCGTCTTAAGTTCACCAATCCCCGACTTAACCATGATTTTGTCGCCGTCCTTAATATTCAAGGCTTTCGCCGTGTCCGGGTTAATCCAGGCTGGGTTGTCGTGATAGATCTCGGTCAGCCATCTGCAGTTTTGCGACCGTGAATGGATTTGAGCCGCAACCTTGTAGGTGGTTAGGACCAGTTCGCCGGCCTTCATGACTTGGTGTTCCGGCACTTCGATCCACGTTGGCAGACCAGGCTTCTTCTTCGCCGCTAACAAAGGCGAGTAGATCTCAAACATTCCAGAGAGAGGAAGTTTGTCCGGTTTGAAACCGGCGACCGCCTTACCTTCGACCTGGACGCCCACGTAACCTTTATAGGCGTTCTTGGTGCCACGATAGCCTTTGGCCTTCGCCGCCGCTTCACTCTTGGCCTTGGCTTTTTTCCAGTTCCAGTAAGTACCGGAGTCCTCGTCGTAGATGACACCCTCTGCTTTCATCTTCTTATCACTAAGAGCCTTCGCGTGACTGAAGTACTTCGGCTTAGCCTTGGGGTCATGCCAGACGCCAGCCTTCTTCATGAACTCAAAACCACCAAGGGCTTTAATCGCCGGCGTTTTTTCGCAGGAAATTTGTACGAACTCCTGCTTGGTCTTGAAGCCCAATGGGAAGCCCATACGCTCCGCCAATTCACAGGCAACATCACCGAAATCACGCACTTCCCCAAGCGGCTTAATAACCGGCTGACGAATGTAATATTCGGGGACTTGATTTGGCGAGACCATGTCCTCGTAGTCCCACCGTTCAAGATAAGTGGCATCGGGAAGAATGATATCTGCCAATGCAGCCGACTCGTCATAGAACGGGTTGACGCAGACTGAGAACGGGATCAGTTTTTCGTCCTTCATGATGTCGATGTTTTCCTGCACGTTGCCATTGGCATAAACAGGCGAGTAGCAGTACCACATATACACATCCGGTCGTCCGGCTTTGCCGTCCTTGATAACAGACAACACGTTGTGGCTGACACCATGGGTCGGGAACAAGGACTTACCCTTGAAGCCTTTCGTGACCTTCAATGCTTTGCCTTTGGGCTTCTTCTTCGGTCCTTTCGGGTATTTCCAGCTCGGCCCGACGCCTTTGCAGCGGCCGCCCGGATTTTCGATATTGCCCGTAATGGCTGATAACATTTGAACGGCACGCTCGGTTTCAACACCGTTGTAGTGACCGACTGCACCCCGATAGCTGATGGCGCAACCCGGTTTGGCGTTGGCAAATTCGCGCGCCACATCAACGATAACCTTCGCTGATACGCCACTGATCTTTTCTGCCCATTCAGGGGTATACTGCTTCAAGTGCGCTTTCAGGGCCGCCACTTTCTCAGCGACAGGGGCTTTGTGGTTAGGTGTCACCAAGCAGTACTTAAGGAATTTCTCGCCATCGCCTTGGTAGAGGTCTTCACTCATGATGACGTTACTCATGGCGAGGATGACAGCAAGATCGGTCCCCGGCTTAACAGGTACCCACTGAGTAGACTTCGCGGCCGTATTGGATAGACGGACGTCGAATGTCACCATCTTGACCTTACGGTCAGCCATCGCCCGCGCCAAACGTTGAGCGACAGGAATATGGTTGGTGTGGGCTTCGAGGACACCGGAACCGAAGTTCAGGATAAAGTTCGTTTTATCCAAATCCCAGTTGTCATAGTGCTTGCCCCAGGTCAGTTCCTGAGATGTCCACTTGCCAGCTTCACAAATGCTGGTGTGGTTGCCGATTGTCTTGGTGCCATAGTTGGCGAGGAAGACGCTTTTAATCAGCTTGGACGAACTGGCTTTCATGCGTCCGTAATGGAACATGAACTTTTCCGGATGGCCGTCATCGCGAAGTTTTTTCAGACGTGTTGCGATTTCGCCCAAGGCATCATCCCAACTGATTCGCTTCCATTTCCCCTCGCCGCGTTTGCCGACGCGTTTCATGGGATAAAGAATGCGATCTGGATCATAGACCTGGTTGACGCCAGCTTGTCCCTTGGCGCACATCTTACCTTCCGTGCGAATGGAATTCGGCTGGCCTTCGATTTTAACCAAGCGCCCGTCTTCGATGTAGTTCACGTTGGGACACCGAGTCACACACTGCCAACATGCGCTGGAAATGAGTTGACGTTCATCACCCGTCTCGGGCGAAAAATCTTTTCCGCCCATGATGGGTAACATCTTTGCTCTTGCGAGCGAGACGCCGCCAGCTAATGGAAGTGCTGCCGATGTGGCGCCTAATTTTAGGAAATTGCGACGATTAAACATTTCTGCCTCCAATTCATTTAAGCGGTATCGGTGCTAAACGGGCGGTTACGTTCCACACGAAGGTACTTGCCGGGCGTGGCCATAGGTGGTGCCTTTAGATCTTCGGCACCGATGTAGAAAACATTCGGCTTGGTACCCTTACCGGCATACAGTGGCTGCGCATCTTCCTTGGCGATCAGTTTCGAAATTTCGCTACTTGGATCATTGATGTCGCCAAAGATACGGGCGCGGCTGGGGCAGGTATTGACGCAGGATGGCACCACACCAGCACCGACCCGGTGAACACAGAAGTCGCACTTCTGGGCTTTGCCCGTGACCGGATTCATAAATGCTGCGTCATACGGGCAACCGGGTAATTTGTCGTCGCCATCAACGCACTTCTTGCACGCAATGCAGGCTTCTTGATCAAAGACCACGATGCCATCTTCCTTACGCTTGTAGGCAGCCTCAACCGGGCAAATCGTCACGCAGGGCGCTTCGTTACATTGGTTGCAAAGCCGCGGCATGAACTTGCGTTCGACCTTTGGGTAATCGCCTTTTTCAACGAATTCAACCCAGGACCGAACGGCACCCAATGGGACATCGAATTCGCTTTTACACGCGACAGAGCAAGCATGACAGCCCTTACACTTCCGGGTATCAATCACCATTCCGTACTGTACGGTGCCGACCGCGGCGTATGATTTCTTTTGGGTAATCGCTGTACCAGCGAGAACGACCCCCCCGGCACCGAGGGATTGTACGAACCGGCGACGCGAGGTTGCTATCGATTTCACCATTTTATGAACTCCTATAGAGCTTTCTGGAATCTTATCTGATTCTAACACTTGAAACTTTTTGGTGATCCGACATTTGTCGGGGTAAGTTAAATAAATTACGTGCAGAATTAAGTGGCAGGTTGGAAATCTGTGTTCTGTGCTCGGGCTGGTCATTCAGGCCGCGACTGGAACTGCGTATTTGCGATTCGGAGGTGAGGTGAATGTTTAATTGTCAGGATTTAAGGGCGGCCCGCCAAATTGCCATTCGATTTCTAATATTTATATCTTTGGCCGTCCTCACGCCTTGGACGGGAGCCGTGGCTGCAAACGATGGCCCGACCATTCTCCTGGGGCCGATGCCGGATTTGAGCCAACCCAAGGTTATACGCTCAACGGCCGATCATTCTAAGTTTGAGATTCTTAAAAAGAAATTTCGAAAATCCCGAGATATCACCAAAGCGTGTCTGAGCTGTCACAATGTAAGCGCAAAACAAATTCATAAGACCAAGCATTGGAATTGGGAATTCACCCATACAAAAACCGGTCAAAAGTTGGGTGCTCGAAATATCATAAATACATTTTTTGGCGGAACCGCTTCAAACGAAGCTTCGTGCAGCCATTGTCATATTGGATCAGGCTGGAAAGGGAATAAGTTCGATTATAAACGCGAAGAAAATGTCGATTGCCTGATCTGCCATGATACCACTGGTAAGTATGCCTTTAAGAAGTTTCATACAGCGCGCGGGAACTGCGGCGTTTGCCACGAAGAAATCCCGGAATCCCCCGGCAAGAAAAAGCACAAAACAGACCTGAATGAAGTCGCACTCAACGTTGGGCCGACCAGCCGCCGAACCTGTGGCAGTTGCCATTTCCTGGGCGGCGGTGGCATCAACGTCAAACATGGTGACTTGGATTCATCCCTAACCCGCCCAAGCTATGACCTTGATGTTCACATGGATGCAGACGGTCTGAACTTCACCTGCACAAGCTGCCACAGTACGGATCAACATGCTGTGCGCGGTAGTCGGTATGAAAATGAAATTAATGACATCGGTGGTCGGACCATTCCTGGCAAAGCCGCAGCGCGGCGAAGTTCGTGCGCTTCCTGTCATGGCGAACGTCCGATGAAGAATGATAAACTCAACGACCATACGGACAAAGTTGCCTGTCAGACCTGTCATATCCCTTCAATTGCGCGGGGCGGACACGCCACCAAGATGCGTTGGGATTGGTCAACATCGGGAAAGCTGGATGCAAATGGCAAACCATTCCTGAAAAAAGACAAAAAAGGTAATGTGATTTATAGCACCCAGAAGGGGGATTCGGTGTGGGCGGAGAACGTCGTCCCCGACTATATTTGGTCTGACAGAACCGCTAAATATACATTGCTTGGAGATAAGATCGATCCGAGTAAGACGGTTGCCATCAATACCTTCATGGGAAGCGCGGATAAATCGCTCTCGAGAATTTCACCAGTTAAGAAATCACGCGGAAAACAGCCCTATGATGCTGGCAACAATAGGCTCGTCGCCGTCAATCTGTTTGCGTTGCACCGTTTTGCTAAAGACAAAAGTGCCTATTGGCGAAACCTTGATTGGCCGCGCGCCATCGCCAAAGGTATGAAAGCTGCCGGCAAGGAATTCAGCGGCAAGGTTGGCTTTGTAGAAACTGAAATGCTCTGGCCTGTGACCCATATGGTGGCCCCCGCAGATAAGGCGCTTGGGTGCGACGAATGCCATAGCAAGAATGGGCGACTCGAAAACATTAACGGTATTTACATTCCAAGTCGGGACACCAAGCCCGTGCTCGAATGGCTTGGACTTGGCATGTTTTTGATCTCGTTATTCGGTGTCATGATACATACGATGATGCGCATCCTCACCCGAAATCGTCGAAATAATGGAGGGGTAAAACCATGAGCAACATAAACCGGTTCTACGCTTTCAAACGTTTCGAACGCTTCTGGCACTGGACCCAGGCGGCACTAATCCTTCTGATGATCTTTACCGGGTTTGAAATTCACGGCACCTATCGGGTGCTCGGATTTGAAAAGGCGATTGATCTTCATACAACGGCGGCGTGGGCACTGATGGTGCTTTGGTTGTTTGTCATCTTCTGGCACATCACGACGGGGGAGTGGAAGCATTACAAGCCGACCACCAAAAACTTCATCGCGATGATTTATTATTATGGGTTCGGAATCTTCAGTGGCTCCGCCCATCCATTTCATGCCAGTGAAAAGGAAAAGCACAACCCCCTCCAGCGTCTAACGTACTTGATGCTCGGGGTTGGGTTGATGCCGGCAATCTGGTTGACCGGGCTGCTTGTTCTTTTCTACAACATCTGGCCGGAATTTGGCTTGGAAGGCCTCTCTTTTGGCTGGGTTGCCGCGATTCATACCTTGTTGGCGTACATCCTAATAAGCTTCATGACCATCCATATTTATCTGATTACCACCGGGCCAACGATGACGTCTCAACTACGGGCGATGATCACCGGATGGGAGGAAGTCGAGATTGAAGACGAGGAGAACAAGGATAGAACCTAAGCCTTGGTGCTAGTGGCAATGTTCTATGTCCGCATGAAGTTGATCGGCCAATTGTTCAAATTCCTTGATGTGAACAGACCGGCCCTCAACAGTCACTAGCCCTTTTAGTTCAAGATGCTTGATGGCGCGGGAGACGCTGTCGGGGTGCGCGCCG
The DNA here is from genome assembly GCA_018660465.1 of Rhodospirillaceae bacterium. Lineage (NCBI taxonomy): Bacteria > Pseudomonadati > Pseudomonadota > Alphaproteobacteria > Rhodospirillales > Rhodospirillaceae > Rhodospirillaceae bacterium. The sequence goes on along the minus strand of JABJKH010000019.1, from coordinate 20,018 downwards.
ATCATGGAGGCCATATCGTTGCGCGTGATCGGCAAGGTCATATAGACTGACCCATCATCCAGATGCTTTCCCCATTGGTCGTGGTGGAGAATCAAAAGATGAATTACGCGGGTGTCGACATTCAACACGGCCATTTCATAAATTCGTTCTTCTGCATCTCCCAGGGCCTGCGCCGTACTTTGCAAAAATTGTAGGGCCAAGTCATGATTGTTCTGTAGAATCTCACGGACAGTCTCAGAATTAATAAAACAAATTCTGGCGTCTTCGATAACTTCCGCACCTGCCCGATGGCACTGTCTGGCCAAGAACGGTCGGTATCCTAATGTGTCGCCCTTCGCCGCTAAACGGACCAGCGCCGACTGTCCATCGATATCGACTTTCCGGATACCTACTAGACCACCTTCGACAAAATAGAGTCCATTGCAGATATCGCCCTCCATAAATATTGTCTCGCCTGGTGTATACTCGCGGCAAAGGACCCTACGATTGAAAAGGTCAACCTCATCTTCGGTCAGAGTTGCCCACGCCGTATTTGCACGAATCCGATTGTCGATACAACGGGCGCGCCCGTTAGGTCTCGGCAGTTCTTTCATGAAACAAATTTCCTATGTTTATCAAATTTTTAGGATTCGAACTCACGTCACTAACCGATCGGGAAATAAGCCATTCCCCGCTGGTTCGAAATGTACGGCGATTTGGATTCAGGATTTTATATAAAAATGGGAACTCTCGAATTGACGAGCATCAAGTATGAAAATTTATTACTAGTTTTATCTGGACGTTCGAATCATTCCGATTCCCATTGTTTAAAATATTCCCCGTTCAATCAGTAATCTACGAACAAAACTCCTGTCACAAAACTGCGATGGATGGACAACGTAATTGAGATTGGAATGGGCTGTGTTTGGAAACGGTGGACGGCTCATAGCATGCACGTCACGGTAGGCAAGGTCTGCTTTGGGTGGTGATCTCAATTGATCGACGCAACACTTTAAATCTTAGGTTTAAAAAAATATGGAGTGTTGTCATGAGTTACAGACGAAAATTTAGACCGCGAATGACTTCCGCTTAGCCCTCACAAAGCGGACGATCAAATTTCCGAGAACTTCGAACGCTGGCCTTCCCACAGGAGTAAATTTTATCATTCTGCATTGGGGGTATGGGCATTACCCAATCTCCCCACAGAGCGATTCTAAGAACTCTCAGGACATATCCACAAAGTCCCAAGATCAAGTCTCTGTTTGTCGGAACTAATTGTTTTCACCTTGACCCAGATCATGGCAGCCACGTTCAGCCTTCCCTATAGTTTAGGTGGTCTTGAGGCGGAAGTTCGGAGGGTGCCAAACCGTAGAATAGCAAGCCGAAACATACTTGATGCGAACTCGCCGGTTCCATGACAGTGTTGTCAGAGGCTTATTCTCTCAACCCCAGACACTCTCACATTCCGCTTCGAGGCCGCTTCATCTTAACAATCCCCAATTTAGCAATCTCAATGATCTTGGTCGCTCAGACCTCATTGACCAAGTCTACATTCAGGAAGTATTGCCGCCGGAGGGGTGAGTTCTGCCATTTGACCACCTAACCATCCAGTGCGTTCTGGTATAGGGTGGAACCAAACAATATAGGATGTCTTTAAAAGCCCAACAGAACAGCACGTTAAGAGTTTCATTGGGACTGGAAGAAATGGAATAGGGCAGTTTTCGAGATCGCCCCGATCGACCACTCCGGCACCTCTCCGCGTGTTTGAGGCCCCTTATATAATGTACAGGTCGACTGGGTCTCCTTAGACGGGCGGAGACTAGTCCAAAGCTTGAGTGATCGCAAGACGTCGAAATTCCTTAAATTCCTTTCGTAATCGGCGTTGACAATGGCTTCGGAAGGGCTATATTGCGGCCTCTTTCCGGCGGGTCTCGGTCGTTCCGTGTGCCCGCTTGAATTATTTGAATTTACTCAAGAGCTTAAGTGAGGCTGATATGTTCGCTGTCATCAAGACCGGCGGGAAGCAATACAAAGTCGCCAAGGACGATCAAATCGTCGTGGAGACACTCGCCGGTGAACCGGGCGATACCCTTGAACTTAAAGACGTCCTGATGATTGGTGGTGCAGATAACGCGCCCAGCGTCGGCACACCGGCTTTGGATAAAGCTGCTGTCTTTGCTGAAGTGGTCGAACAGACCCGCAGCGCCAAGGTCATCGTTTTTAAGAAAAAACGCCGCCAGAACTACCGTCGCAAGCATGGTCACCGCCAGCATCAGACGGTTCTGCGCATCATGGAAATTAGTCCAACGGGGACCAAGCCTAAGGCCGCCAAAGCGGCTACTAAGCCCAAAGCGGAACCCAAAGCCGACGCCAAGCCTGCTGCAAAAGAAGCAGCAAAAGATAAAACGGCTAAAGCTGAAACTAAGGCTAAGCCTAAAGCGGCAGCCAAGCCTGCGGCTAAGAAACCTGCGGCGAAAAAGCCCGCAGCGAAGAAGAAGCCGGCGGCAAAGAAGAAGTCAGAGGAGTAGACAACAATGGCACATAAAAAAGCAGGTGGTAGTTCCCGCAACGGTCGCGACTCCGCTGGTCGTCGCTTAGGGCTCAAAAAGTCCGGTGGCCAAGCAGTTGTCCCCGGTAACATCATCATTCGCCAACGGGGCACTCAGTATCACCCGGGTGCCGGCGTTGGCATGGGCAAGGACCACACGATCTTCGCGACAATCGAAGGCAACGTGAAGTTTGAGCACAAAAAAGCCGGACGGGTCTTCGTTGGTGTGGAGCCAGCGTCCTGATATAAGCGATCCAGCCACTTTGTTATTTGATAAGGGGAATGGCTGGCCATTCCCCTTTTTAATTATATCCACTAAATTTTAAGCGTCTTGCTATAGGTGCTTGGCCATGAAATTTCTCGACGAAGCAAAAGTTTTTATACAGAGCGGTAAGGGCGGCGACGGCTGTATTGCCTTCCGGCGGGAAAAGTACATCGAATTCGGTGGCCCTGCCGGTGCAGACGGCGGGCGCGGCGGCAGCGTGGTGATTCGCTGCGTCGATGGTTTAAACACGTTGATCGACTACCGCTATCGCCAACATTTTAAAGCCAAAAAGGGCCAGAATGGTTCTGGCCGGGACCGCACCGGGGCCAAAGGCGAAGACCAGATCATGCAGGTGCCGGTCGGCACGCAGATCCTCGACGAAGACAAAGAAACCCTAATTGCCGACATGACAATCATCGGCCAAGAGATTGTTTTGGCGAAAGGCGGCGATGGTGGTTACGGCAATACTCATTTCAAAACGTCAACGAATCAGGCCCCGCGCCGAGCTGATCCCGGTTGGCCTGGCGAAGAACGCTGGGTATGGCTGCGCTTAAAATTGATCGCCGATGTCGGATTGGTCGGGCTGCCCAATGCGGGTAAGTCCACATTCTTGGCCGCCGTGTCCCAGGCACGGCCAAAGATTGCTGATTATCCATTTACAACGCTGCATCCTAATTTGGGTGTCGCCGGTGTTGATGATGACGAACTCGTCGTCGCTGACATTCCCGGACTTATTGAGGGTGCCAGCGAAGGCATAGGCCTTGGCACGCGCTTTTTGGGCCATGTTGAGCGCTGCGAGGTGCTTCTGCATTTGGTTGATGGTACGTCAGAAAACATCGTCGACGACTACCAAACAATTTGTGCGGAGCTGAAAACCTACGGTGCCGGATTGGCGGAGAAGGCCCGCATTGTGGCGCTTAATAAATGCGATGCGCTTTCTGAAGATGACATCGCTGAGAAGAAAGCCGAACTGGCGGCGGCATCAGGGGGTGAGGTCATGACTTTATCCGGCGTTTCGCGCATGGGAACGATTGATATCCTACGTGAAGCCAGGGCCATCGTCGAAGAATGCCGGCGACCGCCCGAGGATGAAAACAAGGCTTTCGCGCCATGAGCTCCTTTGTAGGTAAAGGCCGACCCCGCTTGGAGGCCGCGAAACGCATTGTCATCAAGATCGGATCGGCGCTGCTTGTGGAAGCGGCGCGCGGCACCTTGCACCGCGAGTGGCTGAGTTCCCTTGCCGCTGATATCGCCCACTGCCGGTCGCGCAATCAAGACGTGATTGTGGTGTCGTCTGGCGCCATTGCGATTGGACGCCGGATCTTAAATTTGAATGATGGCGCGTTGAAATTGGAAGAGAAACAAGCCGCCGCTGCGGTCGGCATGGTTCATCTGGCGCACGCGTATCAGGAAATTCTCGGTCACCAGGGTTTATCTGTCGCGCAAGTATTGTTGACCATTGGTGATACGGAAAACCGACGGCGCTATATCAATGCGCGGAATACCTTGGAGCAATTGCTCAGTCTCGGCGTCGTACCGCTGATTAATGAGAACGATACAGTGGCGACAGATGAAATTCGATTCGGTGATAATGATCGCTTGGCCGGGCGGGTCGCGGCCATGGTTGGCGCCGATGTCTTGCTGCTGCTTTCCGATATCGATGGACTTTATTCGGCGGACCCCCGGGTGGATGAAACGGCGGGACATGTTCACGAAGTAGCTGAAATTACCCCCAAGATCGAAGCCATGGCCGGCAGCATCGTGCGCGGCGATGGCTCCGGTGGGATGATCACTAAAATCGCTGCGGCCAAAGTCGCGGTCCAGGCGGGCTGCCATATGGTGATATTCGATGGCACGGTTGAGCGGCCCTTAACCCAGTTGGAAGATGGTGCCCGATGCACTTGGTTTTTATCATCCGCAACACCACAGACCGCACGCAAGCGTTGGATCGGCGGCGCGCTTCAGGCAATGGGAACACTCATTGTTGATGACGGCGCGCTGAATGCTCTGAAACAAGGCCGCAGCCTTTTGCCTGCGGGTGTGATTGGCGTCGAAGAAAAATTCGAACGCGGCGATGCCGTGATCGTCAAATCCAGCGATGGACGTGAGGTGGCGCGAGGCTTGGTGGCTTATTCAGTGGAAGACGCGAGAGCGATCATGGGTCATAAAAGCGGTGAAATCGAAGAACTTCTCGGCTACCGTGGTAGAGACGAGATGATTCACCGCGATGACTTGGTACTAACGTGATGACAATGACGAACGAAAACATACCTGAGTTGATGGAAGCTATGGGCAGTGCTGCAAAACAGGCTGCGCGCGAATTGGCAACGGCATCAACGGAAGCGAAGAATACAGCGCTGCTGGAAAGTGCAAGAATTCTGCGCGAGTCTAAGGATCAAATCCTAAAAGCCAACGGCGATGATTTAGCCGCCGGCAAGGACAAGGGCCTGACGAACGCGATGCTGGATCGTTTGGCGCTGGACGACGGTCGCATTGAGGGCATTGCGAAAAGCCTGGAAGAAGTCGCCGCATTGCCTGATCCGGTCGGCGAAGTCATGTCTGCTTGGGACCGGCCCAGCGGATTAAACATCTCCCGCGTTCGTGTGCCCTTGGGCGTGATCGGCGTGATCTACGAATCCCGGCCCAATGTCACGGCTGATGCTGGGGCGCTGTGCCTCAAGGCTGGAAACGCGGCGATCTTACGCTCCGGCTCTGAAAGTTTTCATTCGTCCATGGCGATTATGGAATGTCTGCAGGGCGGGCTTGAAAAAGGCGGCTTGCCTGCGGCATCTATCCAATTGGTACCGACCAAAGACCGGGCGGCGGTGGGCGAAATGCTGACCATGGTCGATAGTATTGATGTTATCGTTCCCCGCGGCGGAAAATCGCTGATTGAGCGAGTCACGGCGGATAGCAAAGTCCCCCTGTTCAAACACTTGGAAGGCATTTGCCACACCTACGTTGATGCGGCTGCCGATGAGGACAAGGCTCGTAAGATTGTGCTGAACGCAAAGATGCGGCGCACAGGTATTTGCGGTGCGACGGAAACTCTGTTGGTGGATCGCTCAGTCGCTGACAAAATGCTGCCCCATCTGGTGCAGGACCTGATCGATGCCGGCTGTGAAGTCCGCGGCGATGACGCGACCCGGGCTGTGGACACCCGCGTGACGGCGGCGACAGACGAAGACTGGAACACGGAATATCTGGAATCCATCATTTCGGTTAAAACAGTCGACGGCGTTGATGGGGCCATCAACCACATTGCCGAACACAGTTCCGAACATACCGAAGCGATTATTACAGAAGACGCCGCGACAGCTGAGAAATTCCTCAACCAAGTCGGCAGTGCCATCGTCATGGTCAACGCCTCCACTCAATACGCGGATGGCGGCGAATTCGGCATGGGTGCAGAGATTGGTATTTCCACCGGCAAGCTTCATGCGCGGGGGCCGGTCGGCGTGGAACAATTGACCAGTTTCAAATACATGGTCCGCGGAACCGGTCAGTGTCGGCCTTAATTTCCAAACGCGTTGGAATTCTGGGCGGCTCCTTCAATCCGGCGCATGAAGGACACGTGCATGTTTCCGAACTCGCGCTTGATTCCCTTGGGCTTGATGAAGTGTGGTGGTTGGTTTCGCCTCAGAACCCGCTCAAATCAACCGAAGGCATGGCCCCCTTTGAGGATCGCCTGGAGCAGGCTAAGTCTGTGACCGCAGCGGAACCTCGAATCGTCATTTCGGATTTCGAAAAAATATACGGTTCCAGGCGCACACTCATGACCCTTCGAAAACTTAAACGCAATCACCCGGCGCATCGATTTGTCTGGCTGATGGGGGCGGATAACCTAATTCAAGCGCACCGCTGGAACCAATGGGCGGAGATATTTAAGATCGTCCCCATTGCGGTTTTTGCCCGACCCACTTATTCTTTGCGGGCATTGTCTGCGTGCGCGGCGAAGTTTTTCGCGAGCGCCCGGGTTAAAGAGAGGGAAGCGGACACATTGGCGGACTTGATGCCGCCAGCGTGGGTCTACCTGGAAATCCCCCTTCATCCGGCGTCTTCGACGGAAATTCGCTCTTCAGCGGAAACAGACAATGGGTAGACTATTTAAACTTGATCGAGAACCAGTAGGAGAAAACGCCATAGCTCGACGCAAACCAACGCAGCCAGTAAACAAAAAATTGCTAAAACTGGTGGAAGCGACACTTGATGACGACAAGGCAATCGACGTCGTGGTCATCAATTTGACTGGAAAAACGGAAATCGCGGACTTCATGGTTGTTGCCAGCGGCACATCCAACCGCCAAGTCGGTGCCATGGCCGACCACCTCCGGGACACAATTAAACAATCAGGCCACGATAGCGTCGCTGTTGAGGGGAATTCCCAATGCGATTGGGTGCTGATTGACGCGGGTGACATTATCATTCACCTATTCCGACCGGAAGTACGTGAATTCTATGGCCTGGAAAAGATGTGGGAAGTCGCGGCACCAAGTTCTGATGCTGGACAATCGGATGTCGGCCTAACGGCTTAATCGCACTTCTGTTTTAGGATAGGAGCAGGCTGGGCCATGATGCGCATTACCATTGCCGCTGTCGGAAAATTTGGCGGCGGCAAGAACGTTCCTGAACGCGCTCTCTTTGAACATTACGCCGGACGCATTAGCGGATCGTTTGATCTTAAAGAGGTCGAAGAGAAACGCCGCCTGCCCGACAAAGAAAGAAAACGCAGTGAAGGCAGTCTTCTGTTAAAGACGATCCCTGATGGTGCCTTCGTTGTCGCCTTGGACGAACGCGGCAAATCCCTCACGAGCATCGAGTTTTCAAAAAAGATCGGGTCCTGGCAAGACGATGGCGTGCGCGATTTGTTTTTCGTTATTGGTGGTGCTAATGGACACAGCGACGAAGTCCTGAAACGCGCCAACTTCAAACTCTCGCTTAGTTCCCTCACCTGGCCACATTTATTGGTCCGCGGCATGTTAGCCGAGCAAATTTTTCGGGCACAAAGTATTTTAAGCGGACATCCGTATCATCGGGAGTGAGAGGTTCTTTTATTCCTTTAATTCCCACTGTGCCATGTCTTCCAACGTATCTAATCGTTTTTGGATGTAGCCCCAAAGCAGGATCGGTTGAACCGTGTCGTAATCATGACGAAGGACGTTGCCGAACTGACGTAGGGCTGGCAAATCTAGGTCTGGGTATTTTGCATCGAATTCACTTCCCAACTTACGAACCGCTTCGGCAATGCGTTCAAAACATCGCTCAACGGCATCGATTGTCTTTAGATCATCGATAAAGTCAGCCTGGGTCATTGCCGCCGTATACTGTCTGATTCGCTTGCTGTTCTCAAGAATGTCTTCAAACCGCTGAGCGGGATCCTTAGAAGGCATAGATCGCGTCCCGGTCAACTTCTGGTCGGATGCGAGACTTTAAGCTGGCACGGTTCGCAATTTCAACGCGGTGTCCTGGACACTTTTCTCCGACAGCATCTTCAATTAATCCACAGACGCTCACGTAGTCGACTAGGTCGCACACCTTCTTGGTATCGATATCAATAATAATATCGATGTCGCTGCTGTCGTCATGGTCCCCCCGTGCCGTACTGCCAAATACGCCCGCATGAAGTATACCCTGCCTCTTGAGCAAAGGACGCACTGATTTTAAGGCTCCTATAACCTCAAAGAACCGGTCTAACGCTTTGGGCTGTTGATCTCCGTTGACCAACGCCTTGGCGTACGAACGCAAGGCAGGTGCTTGAGCTTGAGGCACAGTCACGGTTACATCGACAATTCCTTTTTGCCGCAGACGTGCTCGACGATTTCGTTGGCGTTCCGCATTGGTCGCCATGGTTCAAGCTTTCGATTATGTTACATGTTAATTTTTGTTACATGTAACATAATATAAGATGACGAAATTGTCAACAAGTACGCTAAAAAAGAAGATCATTCGCCCTTTGGCGTTCCGCCAATTTCGACTATATATAAGCGAGCTTTTTTAAGACCGGATTCGAATATGGAAACATCCTCCCAAGACCGGCCAAAACCTGTTGTTCTCTGTATCCTTGATGGCTGGGGAGATCGAGCGGCAGCCGCGGATAATGCTGTGTCGCTTGGCAAGACGCCGAATTGGGACCGCATGGTGGCGGAACTGCCGCGCGCACAGTTGCTGACGTCTGGTGATGAGGTTGGCTTGCCTGACGGGCAGATGGGAAATTCGGAAGTCGGGCACACGAACCTCGGCGCGGGTCGGGTCGTGTTGCAAGACCTGCCCAAGATCGATCAGGCGGTAGCGGACGGCTCGCTGGCGAAGAAAGCTCCGCTTCAAGACCTGATTACAAAGTTGAAAAATTCTGGTGGCACCTGTCACCTGATGGGGCTTCTATCCCCCGGCGGTGTTCATTCGCACCAGGACCATATGGTTTCCCTGGCCAAAACCGTTGCGGGTCAAGGTGTGCCTGTTGCCATCCATGCATTTTTGGACGGCCGCGACACGCCTCCCAAAAGCGCCCAGGGATTTATGGAGACCTTCGCGGCTAATCTCACAGAAACGGAAGGTGTCTCCATCGCAACGGTTTCTGGCCGCTATTACGCGATGGACCGGGATACCCGCTGGGACCGCGTGTCCAAGGCTTTTTCTGGGCTGATGGTGGGGGAAGGCGAAACAGCGTCTCATCCTGTAGTAGCGATTTCCACAAGCTATGATGCAGACGTTACCGACGAATTCATGCTGCCAACAGTCATCGGCGACTACGCAGGCATGAAGGACGGCGACGGTCTGTTGATGGCAAATTTCCGGGCGGATCGTGCCCGAGAAATTTTGACAGCACTTGTAGACCCAGACTTCGATGGGTTTGAGCGCACCCGAATCTGCAACTTCGCAGCACGGATTGGATTGTCGGAATATTCGACGGACCTCAACCGGTTTTTCGAAACTCTGTTCCCGCCATTGGCACTCGAAAATATTTTAGGACAGATTGTCGCGGATGCGGGCTTGAAACAACTTCGCATTGCCGAGACCGAAAAGTACGCCCACGTTACGTTCTTCTTCAATGGCGGACGAGAAGAAGTGTTCCCGGGCGAAGAGCGTATTCTCGTACCCTCACCCGATGTCGCGACCTATGACTTAAAACCGGAAATGTCAGCCGGCGAGGTTACCGATAAACTAACCGCCGCAATTGAAGACGGCCGCTTCGACCTAATCATCGTCAACTACGCGAACGGCGACATGGTGGGTCATACCGGCATGATTGATGCCGCGGTCAGGGCGGCGGAAACCTTGGATACTTGCCTTGGTCGGGTAGGCGAATCGGTAGAGAAAGCCGGTGGCGTGATGATGATTACCGCCGATCATGGCAATTGCGAAATGATGATCGATCCGAAGACTGGTGAGCCGCATACGGCGCACACCGTAAATCCAGTTCCCCTCGTCATGGTTGGTGCACCCGATTGGGTCCATCGCATCGAGAACGGTCGTTTGGCCGATATGGCACCGACTCTCCTGCGCTTGCTCGGGCTACCGCAACCCGCCGAAATGACCGGGCGATCGCTTATCGTGGAAGACGGCACGCAAGTCGCCGCGGCACAATAGGGCACAATAGAGTGACGCACCTTCATAGAATTAAGATCTGCGCCTGTTTAATAGGAGCCTTGTTGTGGGGGGCGGCAGCTTCCGCCCAAGCCAAAGAAGCCACCCCTGATAAACAGTTAAATGATGTTCAAAGGGCGTTGAAAAAGAGCCTCAAAGAAGACCGTCGCCTCAGACGTGAAGCCGCTCTTCTCGCACAAGAACTGGTTAAATTCCGCCGCGAATCGATTACGCAGGCTAAGGCTATTCAAGACCACGAACAGCGTGTGACGTGGTTAGAAGCTAAACTGACCGACCTCAATCGCCAACAACTGGAAAAAAAAGAAAAATTAAAACGCCAGCGTCGGCAGTTCGCATCGGTATTAATTGCCTTGCAGCGGCTGGCAAATAATCCCCCTGAGGCCCTCATCGCACAACCGATTGCACCCGGCGATATGGTGCGAAGTGCCATCCTTTTGCGGGCTGCTGTGCCGAAGTTGGAAACCCATGCATCGCGGCTTCGCCATGACCTGGCAACGCTTAACACAGCCCGCGAAGAAACCTTGGCGCGGCGGGTAGAACTGGAGTCTGCATCGACGGAACTGCGCCATGAAAGGGCGAATCTAAAGCGACTCTTATTAGATACAACCCGACTGAAAAATCAAATCTCCACCCGAAGCAACCGCGCGTCGCGTCGCGTTAAGTCACTGACAAAGAAGGAAAAATCCTTACAAGGTTTGATGGCGAGGCTGACCCGGGAACGCAAGCTGAGGGCGGAAAAAGATAATCTGCGGCGAAAGAAAATCAAACTAAAAGCACCCAAACCTGCAGCGAAAAATTCCATCTTAAAGAAGCCACAAAAGACCGCTAAACCACCTCAAGGTGGGACCCCGGAAAAGCCTTTTAGTCAGGCCCGTGGACGACTGCCCCTCCCGGCGGTGGGTCGCCTTGTCGGTCTCTATGGACAGGCCAAAAAATCCGGTCTGACCCGCAAGGGAATAACGATTAGAACCCGCCCCGGTGCACAAGTGGTGGCACCTTATGGGGGAACAGTTGTATTCTCAGGACCGTTTCGACGATACGGGCAACTCTTGATCATCGAACACAGCGAGGGATATCATAGTCTACTTGCCGGAATGGTGCGTATCGACAGTAAGACGGGAAATAAAGTTTTCGCGGGTGAACCCGTGGGGTCAATGGGGGGCGCTAACGATGGTGTTCCTTCTCTCTATCTCGAGTTGCGCCGTAATGGCCAACCGATTAATCCTCTGCCGTGGCTCGCGGCTCGGAAAGGTAAGGCAAACGGATGAAATATCGTATTCTGATCATTGCGGTTATGGCGGGATTTTTGTTCTCGGGGACGACATTCGCCCAAGAGAAGAAAAAACCGGAAAATAATGCAGAAACCTATCGGCTCCTTGATCTTTTCGGGGAAGTTTTCGAGAGGGTGCGCTCTGGCTATGTGGAAGCACCCACCGATCAGGAACTGATTGAATCTGCCATTTCAGGCATGCTGACGTCGTTGGATCCGCATTCCAGCTATATGTCCGCCAAAAGCTTCCGCGATATGCAAGTTCAAACCCGAGGCGCATTTGGCGGACTCGGCATTGAAGTCACCATGGAAGCCGGATTGGTTAAAGTTGTCTCCCCCATTGATGGGACCCCGGCACATAGAGCCGGATTGAAGCCGGGTGACTATATCTCTCACTTAGATGGCAAGCCGATCTTGGGCCTGGCCCTCGCCGAAGCTGTCGAAAAAATGCGCGGCAAAGTCGGCACAGATTTACGCCTGACAGTCCGTCGTAAGGGCAAGAAGCCGTTTGACGTCACAGTGACTCGAGCTGTCATAAAAATCCGTTCCGTGCGTTCCCGTATGGAGGGCAAAACCGGCTACCTTCGCATCACCTCGTTCAATGAACAGGCTGATAAAGGCTCGATCAAGGCGCTCGCAAAATTCAAAAAAGAGGCGGGCGATGATTTACAAGGCCTGGTTCTGGACCTTCGCAACAACCCGGGCGGTCTGTTGGATCAATCGGTGAAGATATCGGATTTGTTCCTGGATAAAGGCGAAATCGTCTCCACCCGGTCGCGTCGGCCGGAAGACACCCAGCGGTTTAACGCGCATTCAGGCGACCTGATGAATGGCCTGCCGATTGTTGTGTTAATCAATGGCGGATCGGCCTCTGCATCTGAAATTGTCGCCGGGGCGCTTCAAGATCACGGACGCGCCATCCTGTTGGGAACAAAGACATTCGGCAAGGGCTCAGTTCAAACCATTGTTCCGCTATCTGGGCATGGTGCCATGCGCCTGACGACGGCGCGGTACTATACGCCGTCCGGACGCTCCATTCAGGCGGTCGGCATTGAACCTGATATCGCAGTTGAACAAGCCAAGATCGAATCGGTTACGCCGCAGCAAACCCGACGTGAGTCTGATCTAAAAGGCGCGCTTAAAAACGAAAATGGCGGATCAAAAAAGAAAGATGATGAATCCGTGTATAAAAAATCCAAAGAGAAACCTCAGGATTATCAGCTGTCGCGGGCATTGGATTTACTTCGTGGATTGTCCTTGTTCAATAAAATGCCAGCCCCTAAAAACCAAAAAGCAGAAGCTGCTCAATAAACTCAGGGGCCCGAAAACGAGAGCCTGAAAACGAGAGCCTGAAGCATGAAATTTCCAAACCCGTTTAAACGCAAGGGTGGCGATGAAGACGACGACGACTTCGACGACGACGACGACGAGTCGGAAGAAGAGGAATCGTCTGAGGAAGAAGCCGAAGATGATGATGACGATGACGATCTAGATTTTGACGAAGAAGGCGGAGGCGGCTTCGCTAAAATTCTCGAAAAGCTAAAAAATCCAAAGGTTATGATTTTTGGCGGCCTTGGCGTCGGCGTGTTGGTAATTGGTGGCGTCGTTGCGATGCTGTTTTTAGGCGGCGATGACGAAGATGCGACAACCGCCGCCAAAAGCCCTGCAAACCAAAGCAAATCTGCCGTCAGCATGGATTTAGACGTGGCGACAAAAGGCGGCAAAAAAATGCTGACGCCGCCCAAATCCGGTAACAAAGCGCCGCCATTGCCGACAACGGGCGGAAAATCTACTGACCTTCCTGCAACAAAACGCGCCGCTTCTGGCAAAAAGGGGGCGCCTTTGCCTGCCGGTGGGAAGGCGAATGGAAAGGCTTCTTCTCCCAACCCCAGCAGAGGCGTAGCCGGTACACAAATTGCCTCCGTAGCCGCAGCATCATTTAAGAAAATTCCTGAAATTAAAATAGAAAATCCACTTTCTGCAGTTCCAGACCCGGAATTGGTCGAACAGGCTTCTCAAGGCCAAATACCAAAAATTGGGAAGGATGGTCGGCTGGCGTTAAAGGTCTACGCCCGTCCCTTCAACAAAAGCGATTCTCGCCCCCGAATTGCGCTGATTGTAACCGGTCTTGGTCTAAGCCGGGCAGCAACAGAGGCTGCAGTTCGGCGCTTGCCTGGCGCAGTGACGCTGGCATTCGATTCGTATGGCTCTAACTTGGCTGATTGGGCAGCGGCCGCGCGTGATGCTGGGCATGAAACACTTATTTTACTTCCCATGGAAACATCCGCCTTCCCGGTCCGCGATCCAGGGCCAAATGCAATCGTTTCGACACTGGAACAAAAAGAAAACTTGCGACGCCTTGAGGTCGTAATGAGCAGAATGCCCGGTTATCTAGGGGTAATGAATTCTATGGGGTCGCTCTTCATCCAAGATGGCATCCGCCTCAAACCGATCTTGGAGGTGATAAAGACCCGCGGGCTCATGTTCGTCGACAGCGGCCAAACTCGGAAATCGGCGGCACCAAAAGTTGCGACGGAAATTGGTTTACCGAAGGCGATATCTAACGTCATTGTCGACCGCAAGCCCTCCCGCGCATACATTAACCGGCAATTAGCCCGACTCGAAAACATTGCCCGCAAACAGTCTGTGTCGATCGGCATATTCCACCCCTATCCGGTTTCTTTGCAGCAAGTCACTGCTTGGATTAAAACGCTTGATAAGAAGAAATTAGCGCTCGGCCCGATATCAACCATGGCCGATGTTCAATTCGTGAAATGATTGGAGCGGATATTTATCGAAGGGGAGTCGGTGCCCTGCTCTTAAACGAGCAGAACCAAGTCTTCGTGGCTCAGCGGATTGATACACCCGGTGCATGGCAAATGCCTCAAGGTGGCATTGACGAAGGCGAAGACCCCCGCAAAACGGTGATGCGCGAACTGGTTGAAGAAATCGGCACAGATGATGCGGAAATTATTGCCGAGACCACGGACTGGTTGGTCTATGACCTTCCCGACGCGTTAAGGAGCACAGTTTGGGGTGGAAAATATCGAGGTCAAAAACAAAAATGGTTTGCCCTTCGATTCAAGGGTGCCGATTCCGATATAGACCTCGACGCTGACGATCACCCAGAATTCGACACCTGGAAATGGGTTGAGATGGATCAACTGACGCGCTTGATCGTTCCTTTCAAGCGTACTCTATATGAAAATATCATCCGTGAATTTGGTCATTTAGCTGAGAAAACGTCATGACGATGGCTATACATGCAAACCCTAATGTGTTCATATGTGGTCCACAAATAACTAGATAAGCCGCGGTAAAATTCCCCCTATGGATCCCTTTTTTAACACCCAAGAACTCATCTCTTTTTTCCAGATTATTGCCATCGATCTGGTGATGTCTGGCGATAATGCCATCATCATTGGCATGGCCGCTGCGAGTTTGCCGTCCGACCTGCGGCGCAAGGCGATTGTTTATGGGATCATGGGTGCCGCTGTCCTGCGAATTATTTTCGCAGGCCTTACTGTTCATTTGCTTGCTATTATTGGTTTAACTCTGGCAGGCGGGCTTCTGCTGGCCTGGGTATGCTGGCGGATGTGGCAGGAATTGCGAAGCGGTGGGTTTGAGTCCAATCTAGACATTGATGGCGATGATAGCGACGATACAAAATCGGACAGTCAGGTCACTCCGAACCTACGTCGTGCGTGCATGAACATCATTGTTGCCGACCTTTCCATGTCTCTGGACAATGTTCTAGCGGTGGCGGGAGCGGCGCGAGATCACTTAGGCATTCTTATTTTCGGGCTGGTCTTATCGATTGCCTTAATGGCATTTGCATCAACGCTTATTGCTAAAGTGTTGGAAAAATATCATTGGATTTCGTACCTCGGTTTGGTAATCATTGTTTACGTCGCAGGTGATATGATTTGGCGTGGCGGCTTCGAAGTTCACACGCATTTTCTCTCTCAACTCTCGCCCTAGTTTATGCCTAGTAGCCGCATATAGACCATTCGCATATGATTTATCTTCAAACGATTCTGGGGTTAGTCATTCTTCTTTGTGGTGCCGAAGTCTTAGTTCGGGGAGCTGTCTATATCGCGCGGAGTTTTGGGATATCCCACCTCGTCATTGGCATGACCATCGTCGCGTTTGGCACTTCAGCACCTGAATTGGTCGTCGTACTAGATGCTGTCGTCCTTGAGTCTGAGGGCTTAGCCCTTGGCAGCCTCATTGGCAGTAATATCGCAAATATCCTCCTGGTTCTGGGAGCCTCCACCCTGGTCATCCGCGGTGGACCTGAGATTAGCGTTGATCGAAGTGATATAATATTTTTGACAGGCGGAACTCTTGTTTTTGTTCTGTTGAGTGTTTTCGGCACACTAGACCTTGGTGCGGGCGTTATATTATTCGGCGTATTTACTGCATTTTTAATTCAGTCATTTCGAAAGCATTTACCGTCACGATCCGCCGCCACCCATACCGAGAACACATTTCACTCAACGCTTTTCAAGAAAATATTCGCCGGGTTATCTGTGATTATTGGAGTTGGCGCTGTTCTCTGGGGAGCCAATCAAATGGTTCAAGGTTGTGTCGAGATCGCCCGGTCGCTTCACGTCAGCGAAGAGGTCATTGGCTTGACCATGGTTGCACTCGGAACGTCGCTGCCGGAGTTAGCAACATCTTTCGTCGCAGCAGCCCGAGGTAACTTGGAAATGGCCGTCGGGAATATCCTCGGTAGCAATCTTTTTAACTTACTTGGGATCGGTGGTCTTGCCGCGATAATTTCACCCCTACCCGTTCCACCACAGCTTCTACTGTTTGATATTTGGGTCATGTTGGGAGCAACGATCCTGTTGGTGCCGTTCCTGATGGGGCGGTGGCACTTGAGGCCACACGTGGGCGCTGTCTTCTTTGCCGGCTACCTCGCATACATTGGTTTGCAGGCGGTCGGCGTTGGCGGGATGCTAGAGTAACTTGAAAAGAGCTCTGGCTTGCCGCATTCTTGGGCATCATGACTGATAAGAACGTCCTCATCACGGGTGCGGCGCAACGGATTGGCCGGACGATTGCTATGGATTTGGCCAACGCCGGGTGGGCTGTTGTGGTGCATTACAACAGCTCAGGCGCTGCGGCCCAAGAAGTCGTGCGAGAAATTTCTGATACGGGCGGCAAGGCGGTTGCGCTTCAAGCCGACCTTTTTCAAGAAAAAGAGACGTCAACGCTTATCAGCCGCGCTACTGATTTAATCGGCCCACTTACCTGCCTCATCAACAATGCTTCTGTGTTTGAGCATGACGTGCCCGCAACTGTGACCCAAGGTTCTTGGGACAAGCATATGCAAATCAATTTGCGGGCACCGTTTGTCTTATCGCAAGCCTTTGCCGAGCAAATTCCCAACGCCACTCCCGGTGCCATAATCAACATCATAGATCAGCGTGTCTGGAACTTAACGCCTGATTTCACCTCTTATACCCTAAGCAAGGCTGGGCTGTGGACGCTGACACAAACCCTCGCCATGGCACTGGCACCCAACATTCGCGTCAATGCCATCGGACCGGGTCCGACGTTGCAAAGCAAATCCCAGTCACCCGATGAATTTAGCCAAGAATACGCCGAGACTCTTTTAAAGCAGCAAGTGACGACGGAAGAAATTGGGCGGACAGTACGTTTCATTCTTGACGCGCCGTCGTTAACCGGGCAGATGATCGCCATAGACGGGGGCCAACATTTAGGTCCCGTCAAAAGTAATTGATTTTAAGGACGTAAAATGACCGCCGAAAGCGCTAAAATTGTTCACCCATTAAAGATTGCGGATGCTCGTAATTCATTACGGCACGTGTTTATTCGGGATTTGCTTTTGCCATGTTCCATTGGCGTGCATCAGCATGAAAAAACCAAGCCGCAACAAATTCGTATTAATTTGGATTTGGCCGTCAAAGAAAGCACGGATGCGCTAAACGACCAAATCGAGAATGTGGTGAATTACGAAGAAATCGTCATCGGTGTCCGTGCTCTGATCGCACGCGGACATGTTAACCTGGTCGAAACCCTGGCGGACGATATCGCAACTATGTGCCTGGAAGATCTTCGGGTCCGTTCCGTCCGCGTTCAGATCGAAAAATTGGACGTCTTCGAAGACGCAACAAGTGTCGGAGTCGAGATAGAACGGTTCTCAACCGCGCTCTAGTAATTTAGCCGCACTTCGGGCCAATCCCTTGGAATTAAAGCTTTGTTCGGAGGTCTTCGCGTGAGTTGTGCACAGCGATTTTAAATTTTTTATTACGAAATCGATATGTTTTGAATCCGGAATTTAAAATTTCGATTGCGATTAATTTCTACTTTATCGTTTAATATCAATAGGTTATTAAAATGCCTAAAATTTGAGCGATTTATAGGAATGCCCGGACTTCCTAGGGTCTCCGTCGGAAAGCCATTGTTTTCAACAAAGTTATCCACCACTGTCGTGGACAGTCGGCGATTAATCGGATAAGCCGGTGCAACAGGTGAAATCAACAGGTGAAATCAACTCTGGGCACAGGCGTGTGGTGGATCGTAAAACCAACAAAGCGACCGGGGCAGTCCCCGCAGTACCGGAGGGACAGGATGCCTCAGACGGCCCGTTAGGCACACCGGCCATACCAATGGGCGCGGACGTCATTCAGACTTATCTGAAGACCCTGCCGTCCAAGCCTGGTGTTTACCGAATGATTAACGCCGACGGCGATGTCCTTTATGTCGGCAAAGCAAAGAACCTCCGCAAACGGGTCGCAAATTATACCAGCCCCGCCCGTTTAAGCATCCGCATTCGTCGTATGGTCGCGATCACAGCATCTATGGAGTTCGTTACCACCCATACTGAAGCCGAAGCGCTGTTGCTGGAAGCGAACCTGATCAAGCGCCTTGCACCCAGGTACAACATCCTGCTGCGGGACGACAAATCATATCCGGCGATTTTGATCACTGGCGATCACGACTTCCCGCAAGTTCTCAAGCACCGCGGCGCACGCAAGCGAAAGGGCGAATACTTCGGACCCTTCGCATCTGCGGGTGCGGTCAACCAGACCCTCACCGTCCTGCAACGCGCCTTCCTTTTACGCACCTGCACGGATGCCGTCTTTTCCAGTCGGACCCGGCCCTGCCTGCTCTACCAAATCAAACGCTGTGCTGGCCCTTGCGTCGACAAAATCAGCCAGGCCAACTATGCAACTTTGGTCGAAGAATCTCGACAATTCCTACAGGGCGAAAGCCAGGACTTTCAACGCCGCCTGTCGGCCCGCATGCAGGATGCCAGCGACACGTTGGATTTCGAAAAAGCCGCAGATTACCGGGACCGCATCCAAGCGCTCACCCGCATTCAAGCGCATCAAGATATCAACGTTACCGGCATCACCGATGCGGATATCATCGCCGCTCATCAGGAGGCCGGGCAGACCTGTATTCAAGTTTTCTTTTTCCGTACCGGACGCAACTTCGGCAACCGAGCCTATTTTCCCAATCATGCCCGTGATATTGATGCCGCCCAGGTATTGGAAGCCTTCCTCGGTCAGTTTTATGCAGATAAACAACTGCCCAAATTAGTACTGGTCAGCCATAAGCTTGAAAATCATGACCTTGTTCAAGAAGCGCTCAGCACCCACGCGAATAAAAAAGTCGTGCTGTCGCGACCCGTTCGGGGCGAAAAACGAAAGCTGATCAAACACGCAGCCCTTAATGCCCGGGATGCCCTGCGTCGCCGCATGGCCGAAAGTGCGTCGCAGCGCCAGTTGTTGGAGGGTCTGGCCCGAGCTCTCGACTTAGACACGCCCCCTGAACGCATCGAAGTCTACGACAACAGCCATATTTCCGGCGAGAAAGCGGTCGGTGGCATGATCGTTGCGGGGCCGGAAGGAATGATTAAAAACGCGTATCGGAAGTTTAACATCCGTGTGGCCGTCAACAGGAAAGGCGATTCTGGCGCACAAGCTGGCGATGATTATGCGATGATGCGGGAAGTTCTGTCCCGCCGGTTTAGCCGCGCCCTCAAAGAAGATCCTGACCGGACGGGCGGTCAGTGGCCTGATCTGGTTCTCATTGACGGCGGAGCGGGTCAGCTTTCCGTCGTGCGCGAAGTCTTCGCCGAACTGGGCATTGAAGATGTCGCCTTGGCCTCAATCGCCAAGGGACCGGACCGGAATGCCGGTCGGGAACGATTTTTCTTACCGGATCGTGAACCCTTTTCGTTGGACGCACGCGATCCTGTCCTCTATTTCTTACAGCGTCTGCGGGACGAAGCGCACCGGTTTGCCATTGGCGCACATCGGGGGCGACGGCAGAAGGTCTTGGTACGCTCGATTTTGGATGAAATTCCGGGG
>JABJKH010000018.1 GCA_018660465.1 Rhodospirillaceae bacterium | reverse complement strand
TCATAAAGTCGATGCTACCAGGGGCCAGATACACTCCAGCGAGCCCGGTAAACACGACCAGCGACATCACCCGGGGTTTTAGCAACAGCGCGTAGTCTTTCAGACGCGGACCTGCCGCAACTGCAACGACCTCAGGTGATTCGAGCGGAACAGTTTCGTCGGACAGAGGTTGCTTTGCTTCGCCACTAATTGGGGCGGGACCATACGGCACAGATTTAATCTCCTTGGAACAAGGCTCTCAATACATCCGATCTGCCCTAAAAGGCAATGATCAAGTTGGTTTCCTCAGAAGCGACCGGGCAATCGTCCAAATGAACATAATGCCGCCAATGACCGCAATCAGCCCGCCAATACCATTCAACCACATGCCGATCACGGGAATGAGGTCTTCCAGGCCCTGCGCCGCACCGGCAGTTTTACGCGGGGCACCATAGCCGCCTGCCATAAACAGGCCTGCCGCCGCCAGCATCTGCCCGCAGCCGTAAAAATAGATTTGCAGGAAGAGGCTCTTCGTTGTTCGGACTGTTCGATTGAGCAGTGGCAAAATAAATCGAAAGAACAGCCCCATGAGGGCGATGTTAACTCCCGCAATTACACCATGATAGTGGGCGGGAGTGCGGGTATCTGCGCCATCCACGAACAGGCCAAGGCCGCCGCCGACTCCAAATGTCAGTACCGAAAGCACCAGACAAACAAACGCCGGGTCTTTCCACGAAAAGCGAGTAAAGTTTTTCAGACCTGCAAAAAGTATGACCGCGACAGGCACAGCGAGGCCGTACTGCATGTCGGTATAGGCTTCGGTGAAAGGACCCTCGAACGGTTCGAATACTTTAAAAAATATGAGAGCTGGAACCGCCAGGGCTGTTAGAAACCAAAAAACACTCTTAAGTGTCCGGGGATGTACCAACGGCTTACCCAGCGCCAAGCCCCCCAAGACATACCAACCGACAATCATCAAAAGTGTATTGAGGTACTGCAAAACATGCCCGCCGGCCCAGAAAAGGTCCTGGTTGTAGGCGTAATCTACGGTGCGGGTGGTGAGCAGGCTGTGCGCCCAAATCATGCAAGCGACGGCAATTAGGAAAATTATTCCGCCGAATAGGGCAGAAAGTCCGATCGGCTCCAAGGCCCCTTGGTGGCCGGGGAGGTTTATGAACAATCGCAGAACCGTTAACCCGATGCCGCTGCCAAGGGCAATCAGTCCGCCATAAAAAAGCGGGTCAATGATCGTCGGAATGTAGTCGTTCTTGGTGACTTCATTACCGTCTGTGAATCCGGCAACGGAGATCAGAATAAACGCTGATACGACGAGGCCCGTGCTCCAGGCTCCCAGCATGTTTAATCGTGGCGCGCCGTCGCTGATCCTGAAGGTGGCGATTTGAACGAGGATAGCAAAGACCGCTAAATACCAAACAATAAATAAAAACGTGACATGGATGACCAGACCCTTATCGAAGAATCCGACGGGCCAGGGGAAGATCGCCTCTGCACCTGGGATGCGCGAAAGGGCTAAAAGCAGGGCAAAGACCCCGGCCATCGCCATCGATAAAATGGCAAGCGCTGACCACGTCCAGAGTTCCCGTTGCGCCGTGGGATTTTGAAGCGTTGCTTGAAAACCGCCCAGGATATTCCAACGTTGTTCCTGAGCGGGTGCGAATCCGGGGCTAAATTTGGACATGCGGGTAAAGATGAATGGCCATGATGTAGACCACAACCCCTGAAATGCCGACAAAAAACCAAATTGGAAAGGTCCATCTGGCGATTTTGCGGTGACGGTCGAATTGGCCGGTAAGGGCGCGGTAAAGCGTTATCGGAACCATCGGCACAATGGCGATCGCACAAACAACATGCACCAACAGAATTGAGAAATAGATCGGGCGGATGAAACCTTCACCGCCAAACTTAGCAAACCCAGAATTCGCTTTATATATCAGGTAGGTAACAAGAAATGCCGCAGAAACCGACAAGGCCGCGATCATACAGGCGCGGTGCTTCGTGCGCTCACCGTGACGGATAAAGTAATATCCAACACAAAGTATTAAGGCCGATAGTCCGTTTAGGGCGGCATTAATATGTGGAAGGTCCGAAATTTCAGGCATGACTACTATCGCCGAATTTAGGACATCTTGAGAAAGAGGCTGGCATACATTCCAAGCGCAACCAGTACGAGGATGATGGCGATTGTCTTATTGCTTAATTTCATCGCAGTTTTCCAAGCGTCGTTTACTGAGGCGCGGCATCATTAAGGGTGCCCCTCTAGAATTGCAAGCCTAGCGTCCGTTCTGAAACCCACATAAAACATAGGGATTTCGGCTTGCGCCTTTGAAAAACATAAGTTTTCTGGAGCATTCCGAAGTCGAGATATTGGCAAAAAAACACTTTTCATTAAACCTACGTCATGTTAGCAAGTCTTTGGTGACGGTCCTTCGCTAGGGGGGCCGATGGGTATGCTGATAATAGTAATAATAATATTGTGTCGGCTTTAAATTTGAAAATCGGACAGATTTGGATGGGATTCATGCTCAAGCGACTGAACGTCCTTGCTCCTCTTGGGGCACTTTTACTCCTTGCAACGGCGGGTAGTACCTACGCTGCAGAGGGGCCGCGACCGTGGCAAATGGGTTTCCGCAAGGCGGCAACACCAACCATGGAAAAAATTACAGAATTTCACGACCTGTTGTTGGTCATATGCGTTGTCATTACCCTATTCGTACTTGCGTTGCTGCTGTATGTGGCACTCAAGTTTAATGAAAAGGCCAATCCGACGCCGTCAAAGACGACCCACAGCACGGTTCTAGAGATCGCCTGGACAGCCATTCCGATCCTCATTTTGGTGGTGATTGCGGTTCCATCGTTCAAGCTGCTGTATTTCGCCGACCGGACTCAAGACGCTGAGTTGACCGTTAAAGTTACGGGGCATCAGTGGTATTGGTCTTACGCCTATCCTGATCAAGGCGGGTTCGAGTTTGATAGTAATATCGTTGCTACGGAGGACTTGAAGAAAGGCCAGAAGCGTTTGTTGACCGTAGATAACGAAGTCGTCATTCCGGTGAATACAAATGTCCGTTTTCTGCTAGGTTCCGACGATGTGATCCACAACTGGGCGGTGCCTGCATTTGGGATCAAGCTGGATACCACACCTGGTCGGATTAATGAGACATGGGCTAAGGCGACCCGCGAGGGCTTGTTCTACGGCATGTGTTCTGAACTTTGTGGCGTAAATCATGGCTTCATGCCCATTAACGTACGTGTCGTCTCCAAAGAGGCCTTTAAGAAATGGGCTGTAGGCGCCAAAAAGGAATTTGCGAGCACGGAAGAAGATAAATCCGTTCGCATCGCTGAAGCTGGCGGCGCCGCCAAATAAGGCGGGGCAACTGGGTGAATTGAGAGGGATTAAGCAAGATGGCTAACGAAGCTACCGCAGCAGCACACGACGACCACCACCACGCCCCGACGGGCTGGAAGCGTTGGGCGTATTCAACCAACCATAAAGACATCGGCACCATGTATTTGTTGATCGCGGTAATTGCCTCGATTGTTGGTGGAGCAATGTCTTGGTACATCCGTCTAGAATTGGCGGAGCCTGGAATTCAGTACATTACGGATTTCCAATTCTACAATGTGTTGGTGACGGCACACGGTTTCATCATGGTGTTCTTTGTCGTGATGCCGGCCTTAATCGGCGGATTCGGAAACTGGATTATTCCATTGATGATCGGCGCTCCGGACATGGCGTTCCCGAGAATGAACAACATCAGCTTCTGGCTTTTGGCTGCGGCTTTGGTGCTGCTGATCATGTCGGCGTTAATTGGGGACGGGCCGGGAACGGGTTGGACGGTTTATCCACCGCTTTCGGGCGGGGATTATCACCCTGGCCCCAGTGTTGATTTTGGTATTTTGAGCCTTCACTTGGCAGGTGCTTCTTCTGTTTTGGGTGCGATCAACCTAATTACGACGATTTTGAACATGCGGGCACCGGGGATGACCATTCACCGTATGCCCTTGTTTGTTTGGTCGATTTTGCTCACCGCGATTTTGCTGCTGTTGGCCATTCCGGTCTTAGCAGGTGCGTTGACCATGCTGTTGACCGACCGTAATTTTGGCACCGCATTCTTCAGTGTTGCTGGTGGCGGCGATCCGATCTTGTGGCAACACTTGTTCTGGTTCTTTGGTCACCCCGAAGTTTACATCATGATCTTGCCGGCATTCGGCATCGTCAGCCAAGTGGTCTTCACCTTTTCGAAGAAACCTGTCTTTGGGTATCTCGGCATGGCGTATGCGATGTCAGCCATCGGCGTGATTGGTTTCGTCGTTTGGGCGCACCACATGTACACGGTTGGGTTGGATGTTAATACCCGCGCCTACTTCGTCGCAGCCACGATGGTCATCGCGGTGCCGACGGGAATTAAGATTTTCAGCTGGATTGCCACAATGTGGGGCGGCTCGATTAAATTCGATACGCCGATGCTTTGGGCTGTTGGCTTTATCTTCTTGTTCGTGGTTGGTGGTGTGACAGGTGTTGTGCTTGCCAACTCTGGTGTCGATCTGGCGTTCCACGATACTTACTATGTGGTCGCTCACTTCCACTATGTGCTGTCGCTTGGTGCGGTATTTGCGATCTTCTGTGGGTTCTATTATTGGATCGGCAAAATGACCGGCAAACGGTACCCCGAAGCACTGGGTCGGATGCATTTCTGGATCACGTTCATTGGCGTTAATATCTTGTTCTTCCCACAACACTTCTTGGGAATGGCAGGAATGCCCCGGCGGATTCCTGACTATCCGGATGCGTTTGCAGGCTGGAACTATGTGAGTAGTCTTGGCGCGTTACTAACCGCTTTGGGTACTGTTTTCTTCTTTTATGTGGCATACCGGACCTTTACGTCGAAGGAAGCTGTGGAAGGTAATCAGTGGGGTGAAGGTGCGACGACCTTGGAATGGACTGTGGCATCACCTGCACCGTTCCATACCCATGAAGTGATTCCCAACATGGAAGGCAAACCAGCCGAGTAAAGGTTAGGAACAGGCATTTTGGGTAAACAGGCATGAGCAAGGCCAGCAACAAAAACCGCCGCATGGCGATTGTGTTGTTCTCCATCGTTGGAGGAATGGTTGGGCTCGCCTATGCCTCGGTGCCGCTTTATCAATTGTTTTGCCAAGTAACGGGTTACGGCGGGACCACCCGCGTGGCGGCTGCTCCAGTAAAAACGATTGGAAGCAGTCAGGGCCGGATCATTACTGTCCGGTTCGATGCCAATGTGAATTCAGCCCTGCCGTGGCGGTTTAAGCCGGTGCAGCAGGAAATGAAGGTCCGGGTTGGGGAAGAAGTATTAGCCCATTATACGGCGAAGAATATGGGAACAGAGGCCGTGGTCGGTAATGCTACGTTCAATGTAACGCCTTTCAAGACGGGACCTTATTTTAATAAGGTTGATTGCTTTTGTTTTTCAGAGCAATTGCTTCAGCCCGGCGAAGAGGTGCCGATGCCGGTTTCATTCTACGTTGATCCGGAAATATTTGATAACCCGACCACCAAGGAAGTAAAGACAATCACATTGTCCTATACTTTTTATCGGGCTCCAGAAGACGTGCAGAAAGAAGCAATATCGAAAAAGACGGTTAAGTCTTTAATGACGAAGGAAAAATCAAAGCCAACCAATAATGGTTAGGTATCGTAAGTTTAAGAAAATTCGAGCGGAGTAAAATTAATGGCGAGTGAAACAAAAACACACCCCTGGCATATGGTAGAGCCAAGTCCTTGGCCTATGGTCGGGACCATCGGTGCTTTTTGCATGGCGATTGGTGGGATTTGGTATATGCAGGAAGGGCCTTTGTGGGGCTTTCTGGCGGGCTTAGCTATCGTTCTTTATTGCATGTATGGGTGGTGGCGTGATGTGGTTAAAGAAGCTGAAGGCGGCATCGATCATACCCCAGTTGTTCAAACCGGTTTGCGAATGGGCATGGTCTTTTTTATCACCTCCGAGGTCATGTTTTTCTTCGCTTTCTTCTGGGCCTATTTCAACAGCAGTGTCCCGTTTCTGAGTTTTGCTGCACAAACTCAATGGCCGCCCGAAGGGATTGTACCGCTGGATACATGGCACTTACCGTTTTTAAATACGATGATTCTTTTAACATCGGGTGCAACAGTCACGATTGCCCACCACGCTTTGCGGGCGGGCGACCGGCCAAAGCTGGTCCGTTGGCTTATTGCGACAGTGGTTCTGGGCTTCTTGTTCTTGGGAACGCAAGCCTACGAATATGGCCACGCAGCGTTTAAGATTACCGATGGCATCTATCCTTCGACCTTCTATCTCGCAACAGGTTTCCACGGCTTCCATGTGCTTGTTGGTGCGTGCTTCCTTTTGGTCTGCACGATTCGCGCTTCGAAAGGTCACTTTACGCCTGAACAGCACATCGGCTTTGAGGCAGCAGCTTGGTACTGGCACTTTGTTGATGTCGTCTGGCTATTCCTGTTCTGCTGGGTCTACTGGTGGGGTAGTGCCGGTTATAACTTCGGCTAAGACGCATACGCGTCCAATATGCCCAATGCGCCAACCCGCTCGTTGGTCGGGCAACTGAAAATAGATTTCCGCGGTCGCTGTTCTAAATGCGACCGCGGATTTTTTTTTGCCTTCTTTGATATTATTGATGCGTGCGAACCCTCGGGCCCGTGTTTCGACCGATTTGGGTAATCTCTAAAATATCTATAGAAACTATAGATATTTTCGGCGCATGTGATAAATTCCTTAAATGAAATCGAACTCAAAACTTAAGCAATCTATTGGCGCGTTATCTCGGCAAACGGGATGTAAGATCGAAACAATTCGTTATTACGAACGAATTGAAATTCTACCACCGCCTGCTAGGACCGAAGGGGGACACCGTGTCTACAACGAGTCTCATTTTAAACGATTGAATTTTGTCCTTCGTGCGCGCCGTTTAGGTTTTTCTCTTGAAGACGTCAGAAGGTTATTGGAATTATCTGACGGAGAAGGCGAGACCTGCGAGCACGTTGAAAGGATGGCAACGGACCGTCTAACTCAGGTGCGCAATAAAATGGCTGATCTTGTTTTAATGGAGGAGGTCCTGGACGGGATGGTCAAAGAATGCCGAACGGGAACGACCCCCCAGTGCCCCTTGATCGATGCGTTGTTTGATAATTAGGAAGTGGTCGAGCAGGTACAGAAAATTTAAGAAGCGCTTACGTTCGAGTCGCTAAGCGACTTGGCCAGTGTCCGAATATGGCTGGTCATGATGTTTACCAGCGCCTTTATGAACGGGTCCATGCCGGCCAATTTTTTTTCTAGCATTTGACGTGTGATGACCATGAGTTCGACATCTTCATCCTTGGCCCGAGCCGACGCCATGCGCGGTTGATTGTCGATCAACGCCATTTCACCGAACATGCCACCCTTACCGACCGTTCCGAGTATGAGCTCGCCAGTGTCCGTCATTTTGTAGACTTCAATAGTCCCAGTTCGGACAATAAATGCAATGTCACCAACTTCACCTTCGCGAAAGACGTGGTGATTGGGATTAATGACCCGGAGTTCAACCTTGCTGTTCGCCTCGCTTGCCGACCGTTGACCAGCATCTGAGGGAGCGACTTCGTCTGAATTACCTGCGTCTGACATGATTTTAAACTTCTAATCAAAGGTTGAATTAAATTATCGAGTAATAGGTTCTTTCCGTCAACGTTCTGTAACATGATATATGGTTAGAAACAGGCATCACTCGCCTTCTGTTTCAATGATCTCCAAAAGAGCGAGAACAGCTGGCCAAGCGCTTGTGGGTGCCGGAAAACTAATTCCCATGACTTCGACAATTCGCCGCACCACCGTCCCATCAACAGTATATTCTGTTATGTGGCCGTGCAGCGGAACTTGAAAGATCACTTTGCACGGGTCATCCAAACCAAAGTCACCTTTGATGTCTGAGACCAATACACCGCGGGCGGACACATCGACGATTTTCCCAACCGCACCGTTTACGGACACTTCGATCGAACTGAGGGAGTATCGTTTATCACGTCTGTTTTCTACAACCATGACTTCTCCTCTTTGTTAAATACGTGCAGCAAAGTATCGACTGCTTCTCTTCTGCCGTCAACGTGGAGGTTAGGAATGCTTGTCCCTGATTGCTCAGGCATCTATTTAAGGGCATAGTGCGGCCATGAACCACAAATCAATAGAATTAAAGGGCTTATCGGGCGGATGGAACAGATGATCATGAAGGACATGCCGGCGGGTCCGAGCCCAGTTCTTACCCGAACGTTCCAATCGCGCGCCAATGAATTGAAGGCTGTACGCAAAGACGTAACAATGATGGCTCAAAAGTTAGGCTGTGGAACAGAGGTCGTCCAAGACTTGGTGCTTGCCGTTGATGAGGCCTGCCAAAATATCATTCGCCACGCCTATGGTGAGGATCAAGAAGGGGAAATTACCCTTAATATATTTCAGGAAGATCGTGAACTTGTTGTCATGCTGCGCGATTTTGCAGAATCGATCGACGTTGAAATGGTGAAGCCAAGGGACCTGAATGATTTGCGTCCAGGCGGTCTCGGCACTCATTTCATCGCCGAAGTAATGGACAGGGTCGAATTTATGCCGCCGCCTTCGGACGGAGGTAATTTGTTGCGAATGGTAAAACGAATTTCTTGAGGCAATAAGATGGATCATACAACCAGCGAAGAAAATGGCGCGATTATCATCACCTTTGAAGGGGATGTGGATTTGGACAGTTCGCCGGACTGCAGGAAGGTGCTTTTGGAAAGCGTTGCTAAGAACATGCCGGTCCTGGCCGATTTGTCCGGCGTGACCTACATCGATAGCTCAGGGATCGCGTGTATGGTCGAGGCATTGCAGAGTGCGCGCAAGTCAGGCCACGAGTTTGCGCTAGCCGGCGTTAGTGACGCTGCGATGCGAGTTTTAAGCTTGGCGAGACTGGATTCCGTCTTCGCTATTCACGAGAGCCGTGAGGCCGGTCTAAAGAGCTTAGACTGATAGTCCCAAATGGAGTCCGGTCATTCCAATAATTTTTTATACCGCGCCGCCGAAAGAACCGGTCGCACGGTAATTGCGGGAATTGAGGAAGCCGGCACTTGTGGTGTTCTGCTGGGCCAAAGCTTTTATTGGTTGTTTGTAGGTCCAAGACTTCGCCAGCCCGTTCGCTTAAATCACGTCATCACGCAAATGGTCGAAATTGGCATCCACGCTATTTTCATCATGGCGATCATGGGGGCTACCATCGGTGTCATGTTGGCGATCCAGGGGATCTACGCCCTTCGATTGTTCGGAGCAGAATCAAGGGTTGTTATTGGCATTGCTCTTTCAACCGTGCGTGAATTCGGACCGCTGATTACCGCAATCATGGTGGCAGCCCGTTCTGGCTCAGGGCTGGCCGCGCGAATTGGCACCATGAAGATTAATGAAGAACTTGATGCCCTAAACGTCATGGGGATTAACCCGGTTCGCTTTCTCGTGGTTCCGGCCCTGCTTGCCATGGTTGTTATGGTGCCCGCATTGACGTTACTTAGTATTTACGTGGGGCTGTATTCAGCCGGTCTTTATGTGCAGTGGGAATTGGGAATGAGCATGATGGCCTTCAGTAAGGACGTCATCAATATTCTTACGATTGATGATTTATTACACGGTCTCGGGAAAAGCATAATTTTTGCCGTGTTGATTGCGGTTATTGGTGTGGTGAACGGTGCATCGGTAAAGGGAGGGGCTGAAGGTGTTGGTAAGGTCACAACCCATGCCGTCGTGCAATCCATTGCCGCCATTGTTATCACGGATATGGTTTTTGCCCTCGTGGTAACTCAAATATGACGAAACGAATGACCAAAAAGAAGATCAAGGAAGATCGCGCCAAAGTCATTGAAGTGACCGATGTCGTCGCCCACTACGGACCACGCATGGTGTTGAACGGGGTTAACGTTTCGGTTCACGAAGGCGAAATTATGGTCGTTATGGGACGCAGTGGATCGGGCAAAAGTACACTGCTTCGCCATATGCTTGCCCTTGAACTTCCTACATCAGGGTCAGTAACGTTACTGAACAGCGATGTGAGTGCTATTGGAGCCGAGGCCCTATTTGATCTCAGACGGGATATTGGCGTGGCGTTTCAAGGGGGCGCGTTGTTGAGTTCACTGACGGTTGAACAGAATATCATGTTGCCACTGACCGAGCATTCGAAGTTGGATCGGCAAACCATGGAAATCATGACGCGGATGAAGTTGGAAGTCGTGGGGTTGTCGAAATTCGGCCACCTAATGCCATCGGAGCTTTCGGGTGGTATGTTGAAACGAGCGGCCCTGGCTCGCGCCATTGTTATGGATCCAAAGATTCTGTTCTGCGATGAACCGTCGTCAGGTCTGGACCCCATGACAGCGTCGGCGCTGGATGATCTTATTATTAAGCTTCGCGATGTGCTGGGTATGAGCGTTGTCGTGATTACCCACGAAGTTGAAAGTGCTTTTAAAATAGCGGACCGTATTGCCGTCGTGGATGATGGGGAAATAGTCTTTATCGGTACGGTCTCTGAGGTTAAAAAGCACAAAAGCACTTATATTCAGAATTTGTTGAATAGAAGCGCCGAGGATGGCGAAATTCATCCAGAAGAGTATTTACGCCGGTTAACCGGTGACGGCAGCGTGAAAGACTTAAACTTATGAAGAGCAACCACATCAATTACTTAGTTGTCGGCAGCTTTGTGTTGGTGGCCTTGATCGGGTTCGTGGTCGGAATTGCCACCCTGACCGGACGAACCGGCGGCACGGAAACGTACTACTCTATCTACAACAACGTCACCGGCATTAAGGTGGGGACACGGGTGCTCTATGAAGGGTTTCACGTTGGCCAGGTGGAAACTATTGAGCCGAAGCCTAAGCAAGGTCGAATGCAGTTCCGGGTTGATTTCAGCGTTCGCGAGGGCTGGAAAATTCCTGAAAACAGCGTCATGCAGATTTCGATCTCAGGTCTTCTAGCGGCCGCCAGCCTCTCCATCACTGCTGGCGATAGTCCAACCTCGCTTAAACCCGGCACCCAGCTTAAGGGTAAGGAACAAGGCAATATCTTTGCAGCCATTTCGTCGGTGGCGGAGGATATGCGGGAACTTAGTGAAACAAGTCTGAAGCCGTTGCTGGGCACTGTGAACAAGGCTGTTGGCACCATGGGCACGTTGCTGGAAAAAGACGGCAAGGTCTTGATCCGGGATATTGGGACTCTGGCGCGGGATTTGTCCGAACGCACTCCACAAATTGTCGATAACGTTGAAGACTTTACAGTTCGTATGAAAAATATGAGTGACCAATTGAACGGCATGATCGGCCGGGTGAATAAGTTAAAATTTGAGGGCGTTGTTGCAAAAATGGACACGGCCGCAGGAAATTTTGTGGACTTATCAAATACCTTGGACAAATCGCAGGCTAAGCTGGACGGACTGCTCTCCAATATGAGCGGAACGGTCGGTAATGTGAATTCCTTGGTCGGCGATATCAATACCACAGTCCGCGACAACAAGCTGGATATTGAAAAGACCATTATCGATATGCGCTATGTTATGGATTCCCTTGCCCGTCATATTGATTCGGTAAATCAGAATATGGAAGAAGCCGCCCGTAATATGAAGGAATTCAGTCGCCAAATCCGCCAAAACCCTGGATTGCTGTTAAGCGGTGCGCGCCCTGAGGAAAGCGCTAAGTAGATGATCAGATTGAACAGAGGGCGACCCGTGAGCAAATTTAATGTGGCAATGATTTTAATGGCGGGGATTCTGCTGGTTGGCTGCGCCCAACCGCAAGTTGTCCCACAGGATCATTATTATCGCCTCCGCCTCCCATCACCTGCAAAAGTTCAGGCCCAGCCCAAATTAGATGGCATCGTTGAAATTGATCGTTTTTCAGCGGATGGATTGGTTGCGGGCCGCCCCATCGTTTACAGCGCCAGCGACAAGCCCAATCAATTGATGGACTATCATTACCATTTCTGGACAGAACCGCCGACGGTGCTATTGCGCGATCAGTTGATTGAGTATCTGCGGGCGGCGGGGATCGCTAAAACAGTCGTGACAGCCGAAATGCGGGTGGCACCAGACTTTATCATTTCAGGAAAAATCAAACGCTTCGAACAAGTTCGCGATGCAGCCCCTCATGTGGTTCTAGAAATGGAACTGGGATTGCGCCAGGCCGGCACCGATAATCTTGTCTATTGGGGAACCTATGCGAAGAAAGTTGCAGCGGAGGGGACGACCGTTGCTGACGGTGTTAAGGCCGCGAATATAGCGCTCTCACAGGTTTACAGCGATTACGTTCGTGACCTTATAAAGTAAGCTTTAGCGCTTACTCCATATCCAGCGCACGCATATAGATCGACAATACCTCTTCCTGTTCCTGGCGGTCCGATTTATCCAGCTTTCGAAGGCCGATAATTTTGCGCAGAATTTTGACATCGAACCCGACGCCTTTTGCTTCGGCATAGACTTCCTTGATGTCGGCCATCAGGGCGGCCTTTTCTTCTTCCAGCCGTTCAACCCGCTCAACAAAGGCGCGTAACCGCTCCCCTGCAATACCTCCAACATCCGCCATGCCGTGCTCCATTCGTAAAGAATTTTAAAAGGCCCCAAGCTCTCCTGAGGTTCCAGAGAATACCGTCAAACACGGCGTTAGAAAAAGTCTGGTGCCTGGGGATAAAAGACGTTTTCTGTGGACGGAAGTTGGAGCAAGATCTCCATTTAAACCATGAATAACGACTAACGAAAGCGGTCATCACTGGTCTCTTAGGGTGATATTACCTTCTAACCAACGAGCATAAAATTCGTCGTCACAATTTCCTGCTGCGAAATCGATAACAGTCTGGGCTGCATCAGTTTCTGTCGCGCCGAATGTCGCGCCGTTAATTTCCAGAAAGAGGATGCCGACGACGAAGCCGGTTCGTTTATTGCCATCAACAAATGGATGATTGCGGACAATTCCCGATGTATAGGCAGTCGACAAGTCAGCTAAGTTAGGGGTGTCGTAGGCGAATTTCTGTTGCGGGCGGGCGAGGGCTGATTCCAATAGCCCTTGGTCTCGAACCCCCGATGCCCCGCCATGGTCGGCAAGCTGGCGTGCGTGAATGGCCAGGACTTCGGGTAGATTAATCCAAATCCATTCTGTCATTTAGATAGAGTGCGCAACGTGTTGCGGTAGCGGCCCATGATCTCTTCCGCCTTTTCCATTTTTTGCTCAAAGCCGGGCTCATAGGGGGTAACGAGATAGCCCCCTTCAGGACCCTCGGTCAGATAAAGAGAATCTCCCTCGCTGACCTTGAGGTGTGATGCGGCTTCCTTAGGAAGCGTGACGCTCAGTGAATTCCCGACCTTACGAACCTTAAGATTTAACATGCTTGCGCCCTTTATAGTGTAAACATTCGTATACACGAAATCTATGGGTATTACAAATAAGTTTCACCCCATTCAACCACTTGACCCTGGTCAATGTCGGAGTTGGGCCGCTTCGTCATGATCAAGTTATGAAAAACATCAAACCAGAGAATGTCTGTCATGTTGTGTTTCAAGCACGGCAGCTTCGAAACATTGAAACCGTTCTTGAGGACGATCACGGCGACGATGCATATGCCGGTGACGTGATTGATACTGTCATTGCGGACGAGACTGTCCACCAAGAACATGAAAACGACCCGACGTATCTGGAAGTTGCGGGCTTTATTAGTTCGCTTCCCATTGAGGCGCAGCACGATCTCATCGCACTGGCGTGGCTCGGGCGAGGGGACAGCTTTAAAGCGGATTGGGACGGGCTTTTGGAACTGGCGGAAGAGCGCTGGACTAAGCAAACCTCGGATTATCTGCTAGGCATGCCTTTGCTGGCTGTCTACCTGGAAGACGCCTTGGATCAGTTCGGATTTAGCTGTGAGGAATTCGAAGACGAACATAGCTGAAAATTTTGCCCGTGTATTGGCATAGGAACCTTTACGCCTCATCTAGTTTACCCGAATTAATAACCCGGATTACGAGCGATTACGACGCGCCAATTTTATTCAACACATGATCGATAATTTTTTGGGTTTCGCCTAGGTAGTTGGCGGGGTCCAAAAGTTCTTTTAACTCAGTCGGCGGGACAGCATCCGTTATGGCTCGAGTCCGGGTCAGAACGTCCAACAAGTCTTCATCGCCGTCGCGGGCTTCGCCACAGGCATCCGTGACGAGGCTGTGGGCTTTCTGTTTGCCAACTTGACGGGCCAGCGCCACCGTCACCGCCTCCGCCATCAGCAGGCCCTGAGTTAAATCCAAATTCTTGCGCATGCGGGCCTTATCCACGTGAAGGCCATCCATCATTGAAATGCTCTGATCCAAGGCTCCACCGGTCAGAATAAAGATATCAGGGATGGCTTCCCATTCTGGAATCCACGGACCCCCAGCGCGTTCGTGTTCCTGAACCATGGCATCCATTAGGGTCGTCGCATGGGCGCGGGTCATTCTGGAAATAGCGACGACAAATTCGGCAAACCGCGGATTTCTTTTTTGCGCCATGGTGCTGGAAGAACCACGACCCGGTTTGAAGGCCTCGCTGACTTCCGAGATTTCAGAACGCGCGAGGTTATGAATCTCGTCGGCCAGTTTGCCGAGGGTTTGAGTGATTGCGATCAAGAGCAATCCGGCCTCAGCAATTGTGTCCCGGGACGTGTGCCAAGTCAGCACCGGCACGGCTAGGTTCAATTCCTCCATCATCCGTGCCTGAACGTCGAGCCCTTTGTCACCAAGCCACGCCAAGGTTCCCACGGCCCCGCCGAACTGACCCGTTAGAACACGCGCCCTAGCTTCATTTAAACGTTCAGTATGACGATGAAGTTCCATCGCCCAGCCTGATGCCTTGAGGCCAAAAGATGTCGGCATGGCTTGTTGGCCAGCGGTACGTCCCGCCATCAGGGTTTTGCGGTGGGTGTCAGCGAGCGCGCACAGAACTTGAGTGAGCTTCTTCAGATCCCGTTCGACAATATCAAAACCGTCGCGCATCTGCAGGACCACGCCGGTATCCATGATATCTTGAGTGGTCGCACCCCAATGAACATAGGACCCGGCATCGCCTTCACAAGCCTCAGCCAGTTGCGTTGCCATAGGGGCGATGGCGCGACCGACGATATCGGCGCGCTCTTTCAACTTTTCCATGTTGATCTTTTCGGGCTTGGCCTTGGCGGCAATTTCGTCTGCGGCGGATTGTGGAATGACGCCGGCGCCAGCGCACGCGATTGCCAGTGCGGCCTCAACATTCAGCCAGCGTGTGAGAGTCCCCTTGTCCGAAAACAATTCCCGCATTTCGCCAGTGCCCACTAGATCGCGGTAGATTTCTGAATTCAGCAAGGCTGTGGACATGTGTTGGCTCCTTTATTTGGCGTCCCAGGGATCGAGGTTTGCCGCTTCCCGCCCGGCAATTCGACCACTGATAAAGCATTCTGCAAGATTGCCGCCAACGAGGTAAAGATAACCCCAAATGCTACCGAGTTCGCCAGCTTCATAAAGGCGGGGAATGGGTTCGCCGTAGGGATTGACGATGCTTTGTTTGCTGTCATGGCGAGGGCCACCCTGGGTATTGGAAACCACAGGCCAGACCTGACCGACGTAGTAGGGTGGTTTGTTTATTGGCACCATCGTGCCCGGGGGTCTGTCGTAATCCCCATCTTCGCCGGCATCGCAGAACCCATTCCACCGGTCGAGTGTCGCCTGTAGGACGCTTTCTTTAACCCCCACGATATCGGAGAGTTCGGCCATTGTGTCAGCTTTGCTCAGGATGCCGTTATCGATCTCTTGAAGGTTATCATCGCTCCATACGTACTCTGGTGTATTTCGGTCGTTAAACACGGCTTGGCCCAAGGGATACATCTTTCGGCCTTCTTCATCGACGATGACGAACGACGGGATACGTTTGAAGGTCTGAGAAGACGTGTCGAAAATATCCATGTCCCTGTGGCCGGTGTCTTGGCCGTAGGGCGGGTATTCATTCATGTAGCGCTTGCCACCTTGATCAACGACGATCCAGGCCATTTCGACATCAGGGACATCGCCGCCCGGCGTCCAGTCAGGCAAACGCTTCATGCGGAGTGCGGTGGGGAAGCGGGGGTCTGTGTGTCGGAATCCATAGGAGCCATGGAAATGCCACATGTGCCATAGGTCGGCACCAAATTCCTGCGCCATGCGAATGCCATCGCCGGTATTGCCTTGGCTGACGGCGGAAGTCACCGGCGCCATTTGCCAGTACTGACTCTGCATCCTCGGATCTGCCTCAAATCCGCCACTGGCGAGTATAACGCCGCGCCGTGCCTTGATGTTCCGACGTTCGCCGTCTTGTTCGACGGTTAGCCCCGTGAGACCGCCATCGTCACCTTTGATCAGTCGGACGGCAGGGCAGTTCATTCGAACATCTATCGCGCGCTTTCTGACGTTATCGTCTACGACTTTGAAGACAAGCGGGCCGCCCAATCGTCCACGGACATGGGGGTATTCTTCCAAGGGGTCAAACCCAGGGATTTCAGCAACTTCAAAAAACCCCCAGGTATCAAGTCCCGGGAAGGGATAGTTGCCGGGCCGGTCGCGGACAACGACTTTGGCATCATTGATTGAGGCGAGGTCGCGCAAATAACCTTCAAGATTGGTCACTTCGTCGGCAAACGTCCGCAAGACATCTTCGTCTGTGCGCCCAGCATTGGTTGCGTTTAGGTAGGCAAAAGCGTCGTCAGCGTCTTTTGCCAAGCGAACACCTCCGCCTGCGCAAATGGAAATGCCGCCGGGATCAGGCATTTTCTCGATTAAGAGAACCGAGGCCCCTTGATCGGCGGCCTCAATTGCTGCGGCACCGCCAGCAAACCCATAGCCAACGACGACGACATCATATGTTTCGTCGAAGGTCATCTGTTCAACCGTTGTTTAAGTTGGGCAACTGCACTGTCCGGGCTGCTGAGAACTTTACAGCTTACGACTTTGGAGACAGCAGGAAGCGCGCGCGCCATGGAGAATTGGGCCAATAAAACAACGTCACACGGCTCAGAATCTTCAACCGCTTCAGCAATCAGGGTGTCGTGGCGGTCCAAATTCCCCTGGTTTAGGGCGTCAAAAGCGCCCGAGGCAAAACAGGACCGTGCATCGACTTTCTTACCCATTTTCTCCGCCATTTCTTTTAGTTCATTCAGCACCGGAGCAATCGAAGGCTTGAATGTGGCGGCGAGTAGAATTCTTTTGCCAATGTTCAGCGCTTCTTCCAGCATGGCTTCGTTGGGTTTGAGGACGGGTAGGTCTATGCCTTCCCGGGTTGCTTCAATGGCCTCACCAAAGGCAGAGCACGAATAAAGAATGGCATCGGCACCTCCGTCCCGGCCAAACTTTCCCAAACGATCAATGCGCGCCATCAGTTCAGGCGTCAATTCGCCCGCCTTTGCCATGTCTCTCGAAAGGGTTTCGTCGAGAACATTTACCAAATCGGCATCTGGCCACAGACGCTCGAAGGTCTTCTCGATGGGCGAAACTGCTGCCCGAACCGCATGAATGATGGCAATACTAGCCGACATCGTTATAAATTCCCGATAACATATTTATAATACAAACAGACCTAAAGTGCATAAAGGCTGGTTCAAACCGCGTCTAGGAAAATTGTTAGGAAGAAACATGGTCAATAAAATAAATAAAACCCCGGAAGAATGGATGAATCAACTCAGCCGAGAGCAATTTCAGATTTGTCGCCTAAAGGGGACGGAGCTGCCATTTACTGGCAAGTACAATCAAACTAAGCAACAAGGGAGTTATCTCTGTGTTTGTTGTGGTCAGGAACTGTTCTCGTCTGAAGCTAAGTTTGATTCAGGGACGGGGTGGCCAAGTTTCTTTGATGCCGTGAATAAAGAGTGTGTAGAGACAGAGGTTGATTCTAGTCTCGGCGTTGTCCGATCTGAAATCCTCTGTAGCCGCTGTGACTCGCATTTGGGGCATGTCTTTGACGATGGCCCGCAACCCACCGGATTGCGTTATTGCGTTAATTCGGCATCTATTGTTTTGAATCCGACGGATAAGGACTAAATCGACGATGAACGAGAATTCTGATGCGATCGTTGATCTTACGAATGCCGATAACTTTCCATTTTGGAGTCACGATCGAATACGCTTTGCAGATTTGGATCTAAACGGCCACGTTAATAATATTTCGTTTGGTGTGTATTGCGAGACCGGGCGCGTTGAGTTTCGTGAATCCTTGACGGAGCGTTCTAAGCCGGGGGAAAAAACTGATTTCGTTGTTGTAAAGGTTACCCTCACCTATCTGCGGCAAGGGTACTATCCAGGCAATGTGGAAATAGGTACACGCGTTCTTAAACTGGGAAACAGTTCGTGCACCATTGGTCAAGGTATTTTCTGTGATGGGGTTTGTATTGGTACCGGGGAAACAATTTGGGTTTATACGGATACCGCAAAGGGAAAGTCATTGAATATGCCGGATAAAATGCGGGACTTGCTAACGCCATTTATGAGGGGTCGAGACGCCTAGTTCCCAATCAGCCGAGTATATTCCGGCTTTGGGCAGCGGTTCATGATGATGCGTAGACCTGCGGCTTCTGCGCGTTCCGCCGCGTCGTCGTCGCGCACACCAATCTGCATCCAGGCGATGTTTGCGCCAATGGCAATGGCTTCATCTACTACCGGGCCTGCATCCTTGGAATTGCGAAAAATATCGACCATATCCACAGGCTCGGGAATATCGCGTAGCGAGGCATAAACGGGTTGGCCATGGAGTTTTTTGCCGACGAGCCCAGGATTAACCGGAATAACTTTGTACCCCACATCGAGCAGGAATTTCATGATCCGATTGCTGTCCCGGTGTGGCTTCCAACTGGCACCAACCAGGGCAATGACCTTGGCGTCGGTCAGTAACGATTTGATGTAATCGTCGGAATAGCTGTCGTGGTTCATTTGGAAAAATACTCGGGCAGGGCTTTTGTCAGGCTTGCTTCAACCCGGCCTCGGATCGGTTCGCCTGCTTTAGGCTTTTGAAAATCTAGTCCGGTTACTTGCTCATAAAGACGAATATATTTGGCACTAAATTCGGCCAATGTTTCATCTGGAATATCGGGAATGGGGTCCTTATAGGGATCGCAGTGTGCGGCAATCCAAAGACGCAGGAACTCTTTATCCAGGCTTTCGGGGTCTTTGCCTTGAGATAAGCGCTCTTCA
Source organism: Rhodospirillaceae bacterium (assembly GCA_018660465.1). NCBI lineage: Bacteria > Pseudomonadati > Pseudomonadota > Alphaproteobacteria > Rhodospirillales > Rhodospirillaceae > Rhodospirillaceae bacterium. Next base: position 43,235 of record JABJKH010000018.1, on the reverse strand, counting down.
TATGAGTCGGCAAGCCAATAGCGGCTGGAATCCGGTGTGTGAATTTCGTCGGCGAGTGTGATCGTGCCGTGTTCATCGAGGCCAAATTCATATTTCGTATCGACCAGAATCAGTCCATTTTTCGCCACCATCTCTTGGCCCCGTGCAAATAGGGCTAGGCTTAAGGCTGCAAGCTTATCCCATTGCTCGGCGGTTAAAAGATTTTGCTCGACGATTTCTTCCGCCGTAATTGGCGCGTCATGTTCGCCTTGGTCAGCTTTCGTCGTCGGCGTGAGGATGGTTTCCGGCAACTTTTGATTTTTGACCAAGCCATCTGGGAATTGATGACCGTAGAGAAGCCGCTCGCCACGATCATACATCGGCCAAATGCTGGTGTTGGTGGACCCAGTCATATAGCTGCGGACCACCATTTCAACAGGCAGCATGTCGAGCTTGCGGCTGATGATTACATTGGGGTCTGGGTAGCTGATAACATGATTGGGGCAAATATCCTCTGTCTTCTCAAACCAGAAACGAGCGGTTTCATTCAGGACTTGCCCCTTAAATGGAACCGCCGCCAAGACGATATCAAAAGCCGATTGACGATCTGTCGCGACCATAACCCGCTGACCATTGGGCAAGTCGTAGGCATCGCGCACCTTGCCCCGGTAAAAGTTTGGGAGCTGTGTAAATTCTGCATCCGTCAGGCAATTATCTATCATACCAGTAGTATCCAAAACTGTGTTGTTCATGAATTTCTAAAATACCATTTCGTGGATTGTTTTAAGAGGAATATGGGCGTTAGCGCAAAGGTTTTAAAGCTGATTAACCTTGGGGGTAAAGATATATCCGGCATTTCGAACCGTTTTAATTAACAACGGAGTTTGCGGATTATCTTCAATTTTCTTCCTGAGACGCATAATTTGGACATCTACGCTACGGTCAAACGCGGGAGTGTAGTTCCGATGTGTGAACTCTAGCAACTGTTCGCGGCTTAAAACCCGATTTGGATGTTCGACAAGCACTTGCAGCAACATAAATTCGCCACTTGAAATTTCTACAGGCTCTCCGTCCGGAGATTCAAGTTTTTGCGCCGAGGTGTCGAGTTTCCAACCTTCAAATTCCAGGCCAGAAAAGTCTCCTACAGTTTTTGGTGCCTTTGGCTCCATTCGGCGTAACACGCTTCTCAGGCGAGCAAGCAGCTCTCTCGGCTCGAACGGCTTGGCCAAATAGTCGTCAGCACCTATTTCCAGGCCAATCACTTTTTCTGTGGTCTCACCACGACCGCTCAGGATAACAACGCCAACATCACTATGTTCTTTCAGTTTGCGCGTGAGAGATAAGCCGTCGGTATCGGGGAGAATAAGGTCTAAAACGACCAGGTCGATATTCTGTTCCTTAACAATCTCCGGAACACCTTCGCCCCTATCGACTTTTGTCACATCATAGCCAGAATCAACCAAGCACCGCTCCACAAGATCGCGGACAGCTTCGTCATCGTCGACAACTAAAATTTTTGTATTCTCGCCCATCTATCAACCGTTAGACCAACTGTTAGTCAAATAGAATTCGTATAACGATGCCCCTAATTTGACGACCACAAAGATTACAATTTTATGGTAAGACCTACCCCCCAAGGAAAATCCCACATTCTGATACTATAATTTCTTGCCGACACTCGAAAGTCTTTCCTGCCTTTACCGCATTATTAAATGATGCACAAACATTGTAACATCGTGAAACATGCAGAAACATACTGAAACAAGATTCCCATGCCTGCGTAACATTACAGAAATAATCGTATTCTATTATCAATCTTCAGTTCTTCACTAAAAGATTCAATTTGCATGTCTTTTAGGGGGGTGCCACATTTATTTATGTAAACTTGTTTTGGTTGTTGGCGACCGAGATCTTGGTTTGTGCCGTGGGTTCTGAGTTTCAGTGAGAAGCTTAGCCAAAGCATTTGGGAAGTTGGGTAAAATTGAAATAAATTTCATTTGGCTGTTGAATATTGATTTTGGCATGCCAAATGGGCATGTAGCGTAGGCTAAATGGAAAAAACGACTTAACGTTTGGAGTGACTCGTCATGGATGACTTATTAACAGAATTTCTGACTGAAACCGGTGAAAACTTAGCGGTTTTGGACGTCGAGTTGGTTAAGTTTGAACAGGACCCTTCGGATAAGGATATCCTGAGTAATATTTTCCGTTTGGTACATACCATTAAGGGAACGTGTGGTTTCCTTGGTTTGCCTCGCCTGGAAAAGGTGGCCCATGCGGGTGAAGACGTATTGGGAAACATTCGGGATGGGAAGTTGGACGTCACGCCGGAAGCGGTGACGCTCATCTTGCAATGTCTCGACCGTATTCGTGACCTTTTGGGTGAATTGGAAGACACCGGTGAAGAACCGGATGGTGAGGACAGTGAATTAATTGCGCTTTTGAGAGCGATGGCTGATGGCGAATCTGCACCGCCACCATCTATTGAGCCGATTGTAGAGGCTGCGGTCGCAGATGAAGCAGCCGCAGATGACTCGCCTGAATCAAATGAATTTGGCGCTCCAGTAGCTGCCGAGTTTATGGCCGAGTTTGAGGCTGCCACTGCTGCGGTTGGTGGTGATCAATCCGCCACCAATGAATTTGGTGCGCCCGTGGCAGCAGAACTCCTGGAAGAGGTTGCGCAGGCGGAATCCAGTGGAGCAAAGGCCGCATCGGATGCAGAAATTTTAGCAGATTTAGAAGAAGAAGATAACGCAGAGGCGGCAGAAAAAGCGAAGGCGGAGGCTTCTGTGCCCGCACCTGTTGCAGCCGCGTCCACGGCTGTTGAAAAGAAAGCGGAGCCCGCGAAGAAGAAAGACGCTGGTGAGAAGGGTCCTTCAATTGCGGCGCAATCCATTCGTGTCAACGTGGACTTGCTTGAAAACTTGATGACCTTGGTCAGCGAAATGGTTTTGACCCGCAACCAATTGCTTCAAATGGTTCGTGGTAGAGATGACAGTGAATTTTCTGCACCCTTACAGCGCTTGAGTATGATTACGACCGAGTTGCAAGAAGGGGTGATGAAGACTCGCATGCAGCCGATTGGGAATGCCTGGGCGAAATTGCCGCGGATCGTGCGAGATCTATCCGTTGATTCAGGTAAGAAAATCGATCTTCAGATGTTGGGCGCCGATACCGAACTTGATCGTCAGGTGCTTGAGATGATTAAGGACCCGCTGACTCACATGGTGCGTAATTCGGCTGACCATGGGCTGGAAGAACCGGAAGGTCGTATCGCAGCTGGAAAGTCCGAATTGGGGACGATTACGCTAAACGCCTATCATGAAGGCGGGCATATTGTAATTTCGATTTCCGACGATGGTCGAGGATTGAATACGGAACGGATTAGGCAGAAGGCGATCGAAAACGAAATGGCGACGGAGGCCGAAATTGAAAGTATGGCCGATGCACAGATTCACCAGTTTGTTATGAAAGCCGGGTTCTCTACCGCTGAAAAAATTACCAGTGTTTCGGGACGTGGTGTCGGTATGGATGTGGTTCGCTCCAATATTGAGAAAATTGGCGGAACCGTTGAATTGAAGTCGGAGGATGGCAAAGGATCTTCGTTTACGATTAAGATTCCGCTGACGTTGGCGATTGTTTCTGCGTTGGTTGTGGAATGCGCGAAACAGCGGTTTGCAATTCCGCAGATTAGCGTACTTGAATTGGTGCGTGCGGCTTCGCGGACAGAAACTGCCATCGAAATGATTAACGATTCACCTGTTCTGAGGTTGCGGGACAGGTTGCTGCCTTTGGTTTCGTTGCGTGATTTATTGAACTTGTCAGTAGACGAACTAGATGCCGACGCCAACCCTGTCCCAACGGACGATAGCGATGGCGAAGACGTAGCGCTGGAAGCAGATGCGGAACAGGAGCTGGAAGAACTCGACGACGAAGTGTTTATTGTTGTCAGCCAAGTTGGTAATTATAGCTTCGGCATCATTGTTGACCGGGTATTTGACACTGAGGAAATCGTCGTCAAGCCGGTGACACCAATCCTTCGAGATATTCCCTACTATTCTGGGAATACCATTCTCGGTGACGGCAGCGTCATCATGATCATTGATCCGAATGGCATAGCGGGTGATGCCGCAAACGCGGCCGCTACGGAAGGTGCTGAAGCTCAAGCGGCTGTCGATGCGAACGATGAGACCACATCGATGCTGATATTCCGGGCGGGTGGTGATGAGCTAAAAGCCGTTCCTTTGGCGCTTGTCGCCCGACTTGAAGAAATCGATATGGAAACCGTTGAGCAGTCACAACAGCAACGGATGGTTCAGTATCGTGGCTCGTTAATGCCACTAATTCCATATAACGGGGCCCATGAATGGAAAGAGGGTGATCGTCAGCCAATTCTGGTGTTTACCGACCAAGAACGCTCGATGGGGCTCGCGGTTGACGAAATCGTAGATATTGTCGAAGACCGATTGAATATTGAGATTTCTACGGATATGGATGAATTGATCGGGAGTGCTGTTATCGATGGCAAGGCGACTGACGTCATTAACGCGGGCCATTTCCTAACCAAGGCCTATCCGGACTGGTTCGAAGGTGCCGGCCAAAAAGGATTTGAGGAGGATCAATCGAGCAACGTTTCGGTCCTTTTGGTTGATGACAGCCCGTTCTTCCGTAATTTATTAACGCCGATGCTATCAGTTGCGGGTTATACCGTTACATCAGTGGAAAGTGCGGATGATGCTCTTGAACTTCGCGAATCAGGCAATAAATTCGATGTGATTATAAGTGATATCGAAATGCCCGGTATGAATGGGTTTGAATTTGCACAAGCAGTGCGGGGTGACGCCAGGTGGAAAGATACACCAATGGTTGCCCTGTCGTCCCACGTGGTTGAGAAAGATCTTGAACGAGGACGTGAGGTTGGTTTCGACGATTATGTCACTAAATCTGACCGTGACGAGTTAATCCAAACGCTCGAAAGCGCCCTAAGTGCAATAGGGGAAGCATAATGAGCAATGCAGACTTAGTCGTCAGCGAAACAGGATCGGCGGCCCAGCAAATTTTGGATGAAGTACAAGACTACTTGACGGTTCAAATTGACGGACAAATGTTTGGCATCGAAGCCATGACGGTTCAGGACATTTTAAGCCCTAGGGGAATTGCCAAAGTCCCATTAGCTCCAGTGGAGGTTGCAGGTTCGATCAATTTGCGGGGTCGAATTGTGACAGCAGTTGATGTGCGACTACGGTTAGGAATGCCTGTGGCAAAGGACCCTGAGAAATTAATGAATGTCGTTGTTGACGTGGATGGCGAGCTATATAGCCTGCTTGTCGATAAAGTTGGTGACGTTTTGAGCATGTCGCAGAAGACATATGAAAGCAATCCGACGAATTTGAATGAGAACTGGCGTGATTTTGCCCAAGGTGTCCATCGTCTTGACGAAAACCTGATGGTTATTTGCGATGTCGAAAAGATCGTGAAGCTGAATTCCTAATTTGGGCGATCAATTGAAAGGGTACACCGATGCCCGATGTTCAAGCCGAGAAATCTAAGCGTCTGGGCCAATGTTTTGTTCGCTGGTTTTTGCTTGGTTTTGGTTGGTTGAATATTGGTTTGGGACTCATTGGAGTCTTCATTCCTGGGCTACCGACAACGGTCTTTATGTTGATCGCTTTGTGGGCATTTTCAAAAAGCTCTGAACGATTTCAAAAGTGGTTGTGGAACCATCCCCGCTTTGGCGCCCCTATTCAAGGTTGGCACCGGCACCGGGTTATATCCAGGCGCGCCAAGGCACTCGCTGTCGGTACAATGTCGGCAAGCTTTCTATTTATTTTGTTTTTCGTTGCGGAAGACTGGATGCTGCCCAGTATTATGGCCGGTATTATGGTTCCCGTGGCCCTATATTTGATAACCCGTGCCAGTGAAGCGCCAGAATTTGAGTCTGAATACGATTCTGGGCAAAGCTCATCCCCCGCCGGGACGGTTCAATACTCTCGTAAGAGCACGTTTTCTCAATTAAATGATATCTGAAGGTTCTGTTAATCAAACAGGGCGTCGATGTCATCCTGACTAACACCGGAGCCATCTGTGGAAGGACCATGCAAGAGATCTTGGTCCGGCCGGGCGTCATCTGGAGCGTTGGCAATCAGCGCACCATCGGCCGTTCCCTCTGTGATACCCCAGACCTTAATCAAAGCATCAATATGATCTTCGATATAGCGAAGCGTATTTACGACTTTGTTGATCCGTTGTCCCGTTAAGTCTTGGAACCCACAGGCCATCAAAATGTTCATGCCCTCCATCTCAATAGCATCGAGATTTTTATCCAAGTTCTCAACGGATTCTATGGCGTGTTCTGCGCGAATAGCATCGACCGCCGTCTGCAAGTCTTCAGCTGCTTTTAGAATATCAGATGTCGCTGCCGCCGTCGCATCCACCACAGCATCTAATTCTCCAGTCGCTGCGGTAATTTGATCTGTCTCGGTTTCGTTTTTCGGTTTTAAAGCTGCAATTTCGGATTTAGTCGTCGAGATATGGGTCATTATGCCCTGAAGTTCTTCACGAAGATCCGTAACGGAGAATTCTTCAATATCATCCGGCGCAACGGCCTGTTCACTCAACGCGTCAATTCGCGCGTAGGCTTCTTTAAAGCCAGCGTTAATTGTTGCGTTTACAGATCTGAGAGCAGAGAAAATTTCTGAATTGGAAATTTCCGGCCCATTCTCGTTTCGTTGCTTCGCTAATTTCCGTTCAGCGGCAAACTTTTTGACCGAATTTGCCATTAGAAAGCACCTAAAACAGATTCCATCTTACTTTTAAGGGTTTCCGCATTAAACGGCTTCACAATGTAGTTAGATACCCCCGCTTCCTTTGCGGCGATAACGTTTTCAGATTTACTCTCGGCCGTTACCATAATGAACGGTAGGTGTTTTAATCCATCATCGTCTCTAACTTGACGTAAGAGTTCGATGCCTGTCATGGGCTCCATATTCCAGTCAGAAATCACGAAGTCAAAACTTCCGTCTTTAAGCTTTTGAAGTGCTTCAGACCCATCCAGTGCGGTATCAACATTATTGAACCCAAGCTGCTTCAATAAGTTCGTTAATATCCGCAACATGGTGGCATAATCATCCACCACGAGGATATTCATATCCATATTAACTGCCACGGCGTAACCTCCTGTATTAAATGGCCGTACCTAAAATTATTACGCAAGCTACTTTACAATTATAACTCACGCGCTACTCACTCAGTTTCTAGTGGGATAAAAATGCCCCTGAGACATATGGTAGTCACTCCGCTAAATTGCTACCACCTTTTTCCCACCGAAGAAATTAATAAATTTCGGTAATTTAAAAACTGAAACTATTATACCCTCCCCGAAGATTAAAGCACCTCTTCAACTACTTTTACCAAATCAGGAGGGGTAAACGGTTTTGCCAGCGTTTTTAACGCCCCAATATTCTTCGCATGCTTGAAATGTCTATCGGGTGGTCTCGATCCACCGCCCGAAATCACAATGATTTTAGTATTAGGCTCAATCGTAAGTATCTCTTCAATCGTTTCAAAACCATCCTGATTGGGCATAACGATGTCACTGATTACGATGTCGGGGTCTGTCTTTCGAAACGCAGAGACACCTAAGATGCCGTCCGCTGCTTCAAATATCTCGTGCCCTTCTTTGATTAAGACGCGCTTAACCAAATTACGAACTTCATCGTCATCTTCAATGATCAATATTTTAGTCATGACTTAACTGATGCGAGTTTCCCAATGTCTGAGAGGAAGTATATATGAGGTATGTTTGAGAAAAATGTCGGGGAAATTTCAAGATGTTTCAATTTATTCATGTATCTGTAAATTTAGGAAAATAGACCTAAATAAGTGCTAATAATTCCTAATTATTAGGTTGAGATAATTGCTCTTGTTTAATTCTGTCCAAGTACGCGCCAAATTGCCGCGCTCAAATCACGAGGGCGCATAGGTTTCATAATCGACTCACGAATACCCGCCTCCAGCATATCTTGTTCGCTTATGACTTCACTGAATCCACTAATTAATATAACCGGCATACCAGGACGTATGGTGGCAATTTCATTTGCTAATTGGATTCCGTCTAGGTTGGGCATGGTGAAATCTGTAATCGCGATATCGTATGCTATTGGATCTGATTGAAAATCTTCCAATGCGTCGCGGCTGTTTAACCAAAGCGTGACCTCATACCCGAGCCTTTCGAGCATTTGTTTTGCCATAAGGCAGATTTCTTCTTCGTCGTCGACAAACAGAACTCGCCCCTTGCCGACTTTGGCAATTTCATCGCCAGAGGATTCTGGTTCAATGGCTAATTCGGCCGTGGGTAGAAATATTTCGAATTTGGTACCTTTGCCCAATTCACTTTCTACAGTGATTTGACCTTTGTGATTGATGATGATGCCATGGGCCACGGAAAGCCCCATGCCTGTACCCTTTCCACTGCGGGTCGTGAAGAACGGCTCGAAGGCACGTTGTATAATTGCGTTATCCATTCCGCATCCGGTGTCCTTAACACTCAGGCGAATGTGCTCGCCTGGTGCCAAAAGTAGGTTTTTGTTCGCCTTTTCAGAGCCAACGTTAATTACATCCAGATTGACCTCAAGAATTCCCCCATCCGGTTCCATAGCAATGGCTGAATTGGTGCAAAGGTTCATGAGCACCTGGTGGATTTGAGATGGGTCGGCAAGGGTAGCTGGGCATGTCGGATTAATATCGTATTTAATTTGAATATTAGGAGACAAGGAGCCTCTCAGTAGATTCAAAACCTCATGAACAATGATTGGAAGTTTAATCGGCTTTAATTCTTGTTCGTCCAGCCGGCTGAACGTCAGTATTTGTTCCACAAGATTTTTACAGCGCTGCGCTGCTTTTAAAACGTGGTTCAAATCTTCATATGTTTGGCTATCTTTACCTACGTCATCCAAGGCCATGTGTAAGTAACCAAAAATTGGCGTCAGGATATTATTGAAGTCATGGGCAATACCGCCGGCCAAAGTGCCAATGGTCTCCATTTTCTGAGAATGCCGGATTTTTACTTCCATTTGCTTGTGCTCGGCTTCTGCTTGGAGCCGGCTCGTCACGTCACGGGCAACAATTATAACATGGGAGGCTTCGTGCTTCCCCGTTGAGGTCGCCGAAATATCCATATCCAACTTTCGCCCATTGGAATGAAGAAATTGTACGATCGTACGACCGTGACCTGCGAGAACTTCGCGCAAATCATGTTCCGAATCTCTTAGAAAGTCGGGGTGGATTAGGTTTGAAAAAGGCTGCCCAATGATCCCGTCCGAATTTTCAATGCCCAAGATGGAAATACCGGCAGAATTTATTTTTTTTATGATCTCGTTTTCACATTCACATATTAGATCGGGTGCCAATTCAACAAGGCTATGATATTCGTCGTCCTGGCGTTGTATGGCCGCCTGAAGCCGAGATAAATCGATCATGTTATCCACAAATTCCAGCAACATATTTCCGGAATCGTGAATATCCGTAATGTATTCGTTTAGCTTTTCGGGATTAGTCTCGCCAATATTTCCTGATAAAATAAGCTCGGAAAAACCTATAATATTATTAAGCGGTGTTCGTAGTTCATGGCCCATACGGGCAATCAACCGCTCGTTTGCCCGCTTTAAACTACGGGCCTCCTCTCTCGCAATTTTTGCTTCTAACTCTGTTTGTGCGTGATCGTTAATTCCCTTTCTATATTTTTCTGCTTCATCTCTTATCTGTTGTTTTAAACCTTTTTCGATTTTCTCAAGAGCCTCCACTCGCTGCACTTCCAATGATAATAGGAATGCAGCGGACCATAATAAGAAAACTGCGATCAATCTTTCGGATATAATCGGGGGAGCCTGGAGCGAAAGCATTCCGAGGAAAATCAATATGGATCCAAGCGACGCTAAAATGAGATAAATGTGTCGATGTTTGATCCAAACACCAGCAAACAGGATGCTTATATAAACCAAACTTGAGTAGTCCCCAAACGCCCGCTCCATATCAATAGCAAACGATAGAACGGAGAATAGGAGAACAATTGCAAGGCGCGCTCTCTTACTGAACTGGTTTTCTAGCATCATCAAACCACAGAATACCTTCAAATTTTGGAGATTATAGTATTAAGCCTAATTTACACGCCATTGAGGCTGATCCAATCAGAAAATATATTGTAACAAATAAAAACAATTTGGACATATTTCTGAAACATGGACCGGGTAGATTGGTTCTCAGAGATCGGGAGATACAGGTTTATCCTAAAATCCCGATTGAGCTTGAAAGTGCAATGCTAGAAAGCTCGGGCCATCCCCCCTCCCCCCCCCCCAAGGCTGGATGGCCACATAAGTTAAAGACTCGAAAGCCTCCCTGTTGAACTTACCGAGCTGGAAACGGCTCGGTAAGTCTTTCGAGGGTTTTTGAGTGATCTGAGTAAACCTAGACTTGTTGCATAGGCCATGGAATCCTCCGTGATCCTGCCGCGCGTCTCCAGTCCTTACTTAACCCCTGATACATGGCGTTTTCCCTACGACATTGCCTGAAAATTTGGGGTTATATTACTCCCTTTCTTTATATGCCTTTTGTTATGCCAACCATGGCTTTAGCGCAATTCGTACGCCTTCTTACATAGTATTAATGCCCTTCTGGACAGCTAGTTATTTCAAAAATAAAAGACGATGATAAGTATCTGTAAAATTGTGAATGAATTAACTAACAATGGGAAACGTCATCATTAATCACTAGTAGGGAACGTATCATGCTTAGAAAAAGTCCAGTCCATGCCAAAATGCAGGGGCAGATGCTAGAGAACATGCCGGTCAACATCATGATGTTGGATATCCGGGATTTCCGCATTACTTACATGAACAAAACCAGCGAAGATACCTTAAGAGGTCTCCAACATCTGTTGCCGTGCAAGCTCGATGAATTGGTAGGGCAATGTGTTGATATTTTCCACAAAAACCCTGCACACCAACGTAAAATGATAGAGGATCCCAATAACTTGCCGCACAATGCAGTTATTCAGCTTGGCGACGAATACCTCGACTTGCTTGTGACGGAGATGCGGGATAATTCTGGGAACTATGTCTCTGCAATGCTGACCTGGAGCGTAGTTACCGATAAAGTTAAATCGGACGAGGATAGTAATCGGCAACTTCAGGTAATTGATCAAATTCCCGTTGGAGTGATGTTGGCTGATCCAGAAAGCTTGAAAGTTACATATATTAATGAGTTTACCAAAACGACGCTACGGTCGCTTGAACATCTCATGCCATGCACGGTGGACACCCTGATTGGGCAATGCATTGATATCTTCCACAAAAATCCCCAGCACCAGCGGCAAATGCTGAAAGACCCGGCCAACCTCCCGCATACGGCTAAAATAACTCTTGGCGATGAAACTCTAGATCTTCGGGTTTCAGCCATCACAGGTGCAGATGGCAGCTATGAAGGAATTCTGTTGGTCTGGAGCGTCATTACTGGCCAAGTCAAAATGGCCGACGACTTTGAAGCCAATGTTAAGTCGGTTGTTGAAACCCTGGCAGCCGCTGCGACTGAAATGCAAGCAACCTCAGAATCCATGGCGGCAACGGCGGAGGAAACCACCAATCAGGCGAGCACCGTTGCAGCGGCTACAGAACAGCTGAGCGCCTCAGTGAATGAGATCTCCTCGCAGGTATCAGTTTCAGCATCTGCAGCATCAAATGCAGTTCAAGAAGCCGAACGTTCAAACGAAATGGTTCAAGGTCTGGCCGATGCGGCTGACAAGATTGGACAAGTGGTGAACCTAATTAAAGACGTCGCTGATCAGACCAACCTTCTGGCCTTGAATGCAACCATTGAAGCAGCTCGCGCCGGTGATGCGGGTAAAGGCTTTGCGGTGGTTGCATCTGAAGTTAAGAACTTGGCCAATCAAACCGCCAAGGCAACCGAGGAAATCGCGGCCCAGATCGGATCGATCCAGGGGGCAACAAGAGAATCGGTGGCAGCCATTCAGACGATCAGTAAAACCATCAACGAGATCAGCGAAATTCAAACAACGATCTCATCTGCGGTGGAAGAACAAAGTGCCTCCACCCAAGAAGTGAACATCACAATTAATGGCGTTAGCCAAGCCTCACAAGAAACCGGGATCGCCGCGACCAATGTTCTCGAGTCGGCAGGTGATCTAGCTAAGCAAGGCGAAATCTTGGCCCAAGAAGTGGAGAAATTCTTGGCCGAAGTCCGCGCGGCGTAATATTGCGGGCGGGGTTACCCCGGGGCCTGCAAACACAATGACTGTGGTGGCAGGCCCCGGATTTACTTTTAGACTAGATTTTGATTGGTGGAATAAATCGCGGTGTCCTATCGATTAAGACTCTCCGTTCTTCTCTGTGTTATGGCAGGCGTAGCCTTATCCGTAGCGGCCTTGGCAATTTGGGTAATGTATAATGCCAATTTAGAACACACGAGAGGCACCAATTTAAGCAATACCGATATTCGTGAATCTTTCTTTGTGGCAATTCAAATTACAATTTTTGGAGCGACCGCTCTTATCCTTTTAGGCGTTCTTCTTTTTCGCTTTGTCAGCACGCCGATATCTCAACAGCTTCAAGAAACCATCAATAGGCTGGCTATTGCTCAGCGGATCGCACAGATGGGAAATTGGGAACGGAACCTATCCACCGGAGAGATTTGGTGGTCCGATGAAATGTATAGAATTTTCGGGGCCGAGAACGGGGAATTTACAGGATCTCTCGACTCGTTTCTAGCCTTTGTTCATCCGGAAGATCTGTTCAAATTGAAACAAGTCATCACAAACGCGGTCGAAACCAAGAAACCTTATTTCCTCGAGTACCGGTTGATTAGAACAGATGGTGAAGAGCGCCGAGTTCAGACACGTGGGGCCGTCGAAGTGAATAAGGACGGTTTTCCCATCAACCTGTCTGGGACGGTACAAGATATAACCGAATTGAAATCTGTCGAGGGGGCCTTGCAGGCGAGTGAAGAACGATTCCGCGACTTTACGGCGGCCTCTTCGGACTGGTACTGGGAAATGGATTCGGATTTTAAATTCATTTACTTCTCTGAGAAATTCTACGAAACGACGGGTTTGACGCCTGATGAAAGGATTGGGACGTTCCGTGATAAGTATTCAAATCCTCGGGATTTGTTCGATGAAAGTCGAACATGGGCCCGCCACCATGCAGATTTGCAAGAGCATAAACCGTTTAAGGATTTTGAATACGAATCCCATCTCCCCAATGGCCGAACCCTTATTACTCAAACGAGTGGCATTCCTATTTTTGACGCGGACGGTGTCTTCATTGGATACCGTGGAACGGCACGCAATATTTCTAATCAAAAACGGACGCTATATTTGTTGCAAGACGCCGTTGAAAGTATCCCAAACGGATTTGCTCTTTATGATTCGGACGATCGATTGGCATTGTATAATGGAAAATATATTTCAGACCGACCGGGAGTCGAAAAAGTTATTTGTATTGGGGAGACATTTGAAGAGCATATTCGGAAACTTTCAAAATTAGGCATTAGAAACAAGAATAGCGAAATTTCAATTCCGATTGAAGAACGTATTAAACGCCATCAAAACCCGACCGAGCCATGGACATCCCCGCAGCCTGATGGTCGGGTCATGCAGATTGATGAATTTAAAACCGCCAGCGGCGGGACGGCTGTGATCCGAACAGACGTTACCAAGTTAGCTAGAACGGAACAGGCGCTTCGTACGTCGCGGGACCAGTTGGAGCAAAGGGTCGAAGCCCGGACAATTTACCTGCGCAAGGAAATTCGCGAAAGGAAAAGGATGGAGAAGCAGCTGCGCGATGCCGTCGCGGCAGAAGAATCAGCGCACCAAGCCAAGTCGCGGTTCCTTGCTTCGGCCAGTCATGATGTGCGGCAACCACTCCACGCGTTAGGATTATTCTTGTCGGTTTTGGATGACAACAGGAAAAACAAAACCGAGATAGACGACGAAAAAGCAGGTGAACTCATTTCCCGTATGCAAGGTTCCCTCGAAGCACTCGAACACTTGTTCGAAGCGTTGTCTGACATTTCTAAACTTGATTCCGGACTTACTCGTCCTGATCCAATGAAATTTTCCGTTTCCAGCTTGCTGAACCACTTAGCAGTTGAATTTAAGCCTCAGGCCCGTGCGAAGGGGCTTGATTTCCGCTTTGTTGACGCGGACCAATCGGTGTTGACCGACGAGAAACTGCTCGAACAAATTTTGCGTAACTTACTTGCCAATGCAATTCGCTTTACCGACCAGGGTCGAATTCTTTTTGGAGCCAGGCGCAGCCATGGAAATTTGTTATTAGAAGTACATGATACTGGGATCGGAATCGATGCGGATCAATTAACGTCTATTTTCGAAGAATTCTATCAAATAGATAACGCAGAGCGGGATCGAAAAAAGGGTTTGGGGCTTGGGCTCGCATATGTTGAGAAGGCCGCCAAGATTTTGGACCTTAAACTCACTATAAATTCTACAAAAGAAAAAGGATCACGCTTTGTCATAGAAGTTCCGTTGGTTAAATTCACGGCACAGCATCAGGCAAAGTCCGTCAATTCAATTGAACCACCAGCACTTGATGGTAAAAATAAAACCATAATTGTAATTGACGATGACCGGGATGTGTTAAGCGGTCTGAAGCTTCGCCTGGATGCGTGGAACTACAACGCTTTAATTGCTAGGTCGGCGGACGAGGCAAAAAGAATTATTCAAGATGAAAAAGTTATTCCTGATCTCATTCTTTCTGATTTGAGATTGGAAAATGGATTGGATGGCGTACATGCCATCCACGCCGTCAGGGCGGCAACTCGCCAAAATGTTCCTGGGTATATATTGACGGGGGACACGGCCCCAGAATTTCTTAAGATCACTGAAAACACTGGGTTTACGGTGCTACACAAACCCGTTAGAGCTGAAAAATTAGCACAGATACTTCAGGACGCTTTTAACGAGGCTGACAGCCACGTTTCATAAGCCTCTTCTAACATCAGAGTGAGTATTATTTCTTAAGTATGCCCAGTTCCGTAGCCTTAATGACAGCTTTCGTCCGGTTGTTAACTTCTAGGGCTTTCATCAGTGCAGTAACATGTAATTTAACAGTACCCTCAGACAAAGTTAGGCGGCTTCCAATTTCCTTATTGGAGAGGCCGTGGGCTAACAGATCTAAAACTTCACGTTGACGCGGTGTCAAGTGGGCAGAAGAATTAGCATCTGCATTTTCAGCCTCCTGCAAAAGTGCAAGTGGCAGATAGACACCTCCTGATAACACCAGTTTTAACGCACCGACAAGGACACTGCTTGAAAGTGTCTTTGGGATATAACCAGCCGCACCACTATCCATGGCACGTAAAACGTCTTCCCGACTGTCGGATGCGGATACGACGACAATCGGCTTGCTGCCAATTGATTCTTTGACTGTTTTAAGACCTTGGAAGCTATCCATGCCCGGCATGTTGAGGTCAATGAGGGCGAGGTCAAAATCGTCCGTGTCTTGGACCAACTGGATGGCCGTTGTGAAATCTTCTGCCTCGACGATATCAACATCATCGTCGAGCATATCCATTACGTGACGTAGGCCTTCACGAAATAATGTGTGATCATCTGCAAGTAGAATTTTCATGGGTATACCCTAATAAAGTAGACCATTTATCATAACAATGCGCCACAAACGCGAACTTATTCAAATTCAGTTGTAGCCTCGCCAGACATTAGCATTGTTTTTTAAAAGGTCGTCAAATGTTATAAAAATTTATTACCATTAATGCACTAAATAATGGAATTTTTGAATTTCTGCAGAGACCTTAGTATAACTAAATTATGCCTTTTGTTATAGACTAATAAATCTTGGAGTGCAAATAACCGTTGTAAAATAAACGGAAATTTTGATTTGATTCGGCGGCGCTGAATTCCATAATTCAGCCGTAATTCCATAAGATAACTGTATTCTCGTAGTATGACTTTTGAGTTCTAATAAATGGCAAGGCAAGCTAACGGGTGTCTGAACTATAATGACGGAGAATGGTGCCGCCGCACAGAATTGAACTGTGGACCTCGTCATTACCAATGACGCGCTCTACCCCTGAGCTACGGCGGCACGAGTGGGAAGCGGGCGCAACATGCCATAGGGTTCCAGGCGAGGCAAGCATACCTTGACGGCCCAGCGTGCGCGGCGCTACATGGCCCTGAATTTTTATGGAAAGGTGGCGTTTGTGGCGCAAAAGGACACGATTGAAACGGACCATGATCCGGCGAATATAAAAAAAGCGGCGAAAGAAGAAAGGCGTTTGCGTCTCGCTGATGCCTTGCGCAATAATTTACAAAAGCGCAAACAACAAGCCCGCAGTCGCCCGGCTCTTTCGCCAAAGGTACCCACACCAAAAAATTCGGCAGACTCCGAAGAATAATTTCGTAAAAGGAATAATAATGGATCAAATTCGAATTCGGGGCGGCAATGTCCTTAAGGGCGATATTCGTATCGGTGGTGCCAAGAATGCGGCACTTCCTTTAATGGCGGCCAGTTTGCTGACAGATAAGGGACTAACACTATCTAACCTGCCTCATCTGGCCGATATATCGACCATGGCGCACCTATTGTCTGAACTGGGTGCTGAGATCAATATGAACGGTGAAGCGCCAGGGGCGGGCTATGACGGGCGCACCTTCCAGATTGTTGTGAGTGATATTTCGAACACCACGGCACCTTATGACTTGGTCCGAAAAATGCGCGCTTCGATACTGGTGCTTGGGCCTTTACTGGCGCGCTGTGGCCGGGCTCGGGTTTCGCTTCCTGGTGGCTGTGCCATTGGCACTCGGCCTGTCGACCTCCACCTTAAGGCCCTCACCCAATTGGGCGCAGAAATCGAACTGGCGGAAGGTTATATCTCTGCCGCCGCACCAAAGGGCCTGAAAGGGGCACACGTCGTATTCCCCTCTGTCACCGTCGGGGGAACGGAAAACCTGTTAATGGCGGCGACACTGGCGGAGGGTGAAACCGTGTTGGCCAATGCCGCCCGCGAACCAGAAGTTGCTGATCTTTCCAACTGCCTCAATGCAATGGGTGCTAAAATTGAAGGTATCGGAACCGATACGCTCAAGATTACCGGCGTAGATCGCCTTCACGAAGCGAACTACGAAGTGCTGCCGGATCGAATTGAGACCGGCAGCTATGCGGTCGCTGTGGCGCTAACCGGTGGCGACGTGAAGTTGCTGGGAACCCGCCTAGAACTGATTGAGACGGTCGTCGACGCGCTAACCCAGGCAGGAGTTGACATTAAAGAAGAAGCAGACGGCATTCGCGTATCGCGGACCAACGGCTCGGTTAAAGGCGTGGATATTATGACGGAACCTTATCCCGGTTTTCCAACCGATATGCAGGCTCAACTCATGGTGTTGATGAGCACGGCCGAAGGGGCATCAATGATTACCGAATCAATTTTCGAAAACCGCTTCATGCATGTGCCGGAACTCTGCCGCATGGGGGCCGATATTAACGTTCACGGGGCTTCGGCAATTGTCCGAGGCGTTCCGCGCTTATCTGGTGCTCCGGTCATGGCGACGGACCTACGCGCCTCTGTGTCTCTGGCGCTCGCTGGCCTTGCGGCAGAAGGCGAAACCATCATCAACCGGGTCTATCACCTAGACCGCGGCTACGAACGCTTGGAAGAAAAACTGGCGGCCTGTGGCGCGGATATCGAACGGATTAAAGGGTAAGAGGTGAATAACCCTTGACCAGAGGTCCAGCGAGGTGTTTTAAACCTACCACCCGAACCAACAGACCTAGGCAAAATGGCTAAGGAAGAACTACTAGAGTTTACCGGCACGGTGATTGAAAAATTGCCTAACGCGATGTTCTTGGTCCGTCTTGAAAACGACCACGAGATTATCGCGCGAATTGCAGGGAAAATGCGCAAGTTCCGCATCCGTGTGCTTGCCGGGGATAAGGTCGATGTCGAGATGACTCCTTACGACCTATCCAAAGGCCGCATTACTTTCCGGCATAAATAACTTTTCAATTTAATTGAATTTAAGCTTTAGAGCGCGTCGTGGCTCAGGATGCCTTCCCGCTATCTGATGTTGCCATCGTGCGGACGTGATCCGAGAGTATTCTGAGAAGCCCCCTGACGAATGGGTCAATCGCTGATATTTTTTTGTCTACGAATTCCCGCGGAATAGCCTTCACCACAACGACACCAACTGCGCGGGCAGAGGCCATGCGCGGTGCGTCGTCAATCAAGGCCATCTCACCGAACATTTCACCCTTGCCGATGGTTGCAATAATTTTCTCACCATTGGCG
Source organism: Rhodospirillaceae bacterium (assembly GCA_018660465.1). NCBI lineage: Bacteria > Pseudomonadati > Pseudomonadota > Alphaproteobacteria > Rhodospirillales > Rhodospirillaceae > Rhodospirillaceae bacterium. The sequence continues at coordinate 24,923 of JABJKH010000018.1, read as the reverse complement.
GTCTTCTTGACGATTTCCACGGTTCCGGATTCGATGATAAAGGCGTGTTCGCCCCATTCCTCTTCCCGGAAAATATGGTGTTTATTCTTGATTTCTCTGGTCTTAATACCGGTACTCGGGCGCGTAACATTTCCGCGCTGGGGCGTTCGAATAACGTTTCGGTTGTTTACCAGCCCGCAAGTGCCGTTTCCGGAGCGGGGCGATGACTGTACGTTTTGAATTTTAACCTCCAAAATTTGGGTTTAAATGTTCTATCGTTAAATGATAGTCCCACAATTTATGTTATTGGGTCAGTGATGGGTATCACATATATCTAGATGCTTTGTAATTCGGTAGGTTATAAAATATGGACCAACCTAAAAAACCAACATTGGCCGAATTTGGCCTGACTGAGAGAGATCTTGGTAAAGTGCCCCAACTGTTGGCCGAGCGCATCGACCGTGTCGCCGTGTCACGAATTGGCGTTGGGACTGCTACCGTTATCGGCGCTTTGTCTGTCTGGGGGATTTACGAAAAAACCGGATCGTTTTTAAGCGGCGCATTCTTTGGGGTGCTAATTGGCTTCGTGGTGTTTCTGCTTGCCAGTTCTGTCGTTGCTTATTGTATAGAGCTTAGCCTCTTGGCCGCTTCATTTTTGCAGGGAGTGGTAATCTCTCTCTTCAATAAACGAGCAGGCAAGGTCTACCGCTATCAGTCGGCGTTGAGATCTTATGGGAGAGAAAACAGGAAATATCGGAGTTGGTTAATCCAGAAAGGAGAACGCACATAACACCGCCCTTCGGAGTTAAGCCCCGAACATACAAAGCCACATGCCCTCAGGATTAAGAAAATCCTGTGGTTTTCTTCGAACAGTTAGAAAAGTGCCCCAGGCTAATCTTTAAGCACTAGGTTTTCAGCCGAACTTCTCCCTCTATCCCCTGGAACGAGCTCAAACTCAACCTTTTGACCTTCGCGTAAGGTTTCGAGCCCGGCCCGTTGGACGGCCGAGATATGCACGAAAGCGTCCTTTTCCCCTGACTCTGGTTCAATGAAGCCATAACCCTTGGCCATGTTGAACCACTTCACAGTACCGGTAGTCATTTTCTTCGTCTCTTTTTTTCAGCCTCAATGCTGAATCAATACCACGATTCTCAAAAAAAATGTGAAAAATGTTCACTAAAAGCCGCAAATTTAGAATTCTTCCAAATTACTCAAGATTTAACAGAATGAGCTGTTCATAGTTAATTGAGCTTTTGACTGTACACATTTACTTCTCTATTAATGCCGCCTTCTCTTAGATTGACTGCGAAATTGCCCATGTCTGCGAACGAAAAATTAGTATTGGCACTGCCCAAGGGGCGTATCCTTAAAGAGGTTATGCCCTTGGTACGTAAAGCTGGAATCGAACCCGAAGCTGCCTTCGACGATGATAGTGCGCGTCAGCTTCGCTTTGCGACCAACTGTGAAAATGTGGAGATTATTCGTGTCCGCAGTTTTGATGTTGCGACCTTTGTGGCCTTCGGCGCGGCACACTTGGGCGTTGTCGGAACAGACGTGTTGATGGAATTCGACTATCCGGAGATCTATGCGCCCTTGGATTTAGACATTGGTCATTGCTATGTCGCCGTGGCGGAGCCTAAGGACATGGTTGGTGCCGATGATCCGTCGACCTGGAGCCATGTCAGGGTCGCGACAAAGTACCCGGAGATCACCCGCAAATACTTCGCCGCACGGGGCGTGCAGGCTGAATGCATTAAGCTTGCAGGCGCGCTTGAATTGGCACCGGGTCTCGGGCTTTGTCGGCGCATTGTCGATCTGGTCTCAACCGGTTCAACGCTGAAGGCAAACGGTCTGGTCGAAGTCGAACGTATTGCCGACATCACATCCCGCTTGGCGGTCAACCGCGCGGCCTGGAAAACCCGTCCGGATGAGGTCGGGCATTGGATCAATCAATTCCGTGAGGCCGTCAATGGCGCAGCGTCTTGATGCACGCGATACGGATTTTGACGCCCAGTTTCAGGGGTTGTTGTCCGTTAAGCGCGAAAATGAACCAGACGTTCAATCGACCGTCAGCGAGATTCTTGCCGACGTAAAAGCGCGGGACGATGCGGCCGTGATCGACCACACCCGTCGATTGGATAAGTTTGATCTGACCGCTGAGACCATGCGGTTCACATCTCAAGAGATCGTATCCGCGGTTGAAAATTGTAACGCCGAAGAGGTCGAGGCCTTGAAGCTTGCCGCGGCGCGGATCATGGCATTTCACGAAAAACAAATTCCAGAAGATTTACGCTACACGGATGATGTTGGTGTGGAGTTAGGCTATCGTTGGACGGCCCTGGAGGCTGTTGGACTTTATGTGCCTGGTGGCACCGCGTCGTATCCATCATCTGTTTTAATGAACGCGGTGCCCGCAAAAGTCGCTGGCGTTCGGCGTGTGGTCATGGTGGTGCCGACCCCGGGCGGTGTAATCAATCCATTGGTATTGGCCGCGGCTCACATTGCCGGAATTGACGAGGTCTATAAGATTGGCGGCGCCCAAGCCGTGGGCGCGCTCGCCTATGGGACCGAGACGATTACACCGGTCGATAAAATTGTCGGACCTGGCAATGCCTACGTGGCAGCAGCGAAGCGCCAGGTATTCGGCACAGTCGGGATTGACATGATCGCCGGCCCTTCGGAAATTCTGGTGGTGGCCGATGGTGAAAATGATCCTGCTTGGATTGCAGCAGATCTTTTGTCACAGGCTGAACATGATACGGCGGCGCAGTCTGTTCTGATCACTGACGATGCGTCGTTCGCTGATGCGGTGGAGCAGGCGGTAGAGGCCCATCTGACCACCTTACCCCGCGCCAAAATTGCACGTGAAAGCTGGGATACTTTTGGGGCTGTAGTCGTGGTAAATAATCTGACCGATGCATGTCCCTTGGTAGACAGAATTGCACCTGAGCATTTGGAATTGGCTGTGGCCGATCCAGAGGGAATGTTAAGCAATATTCGGAACGCTGGCGCCGTGTTCCTGGGACGTCACACCCCAGAAGCATTAGGCGACTACATGGCGGGACCTAATCACGTGTTACCGACAGCCGGGAGTGCGCGGTTTTCATCTGGGCTCGGTGTTTTAGATTTTCTCAAGCGGAGCACATTGATCGGCGCATCCCCCGAAAGCCTGGCGACGCTTGGGCCATCTGTTGAGACGCTGGCAAAAGCCGAAGGCTTAGACGCGCACGGGCTTTCTGTTTCCATCAGACTCAATCGGCGGACCGGTGGGTAGGGCGTCGTGACAAAAGACCCGCGCATCGTTGGCTTGGTTCTCGATGAGCGCAATGTCGTGCGGCGCAGTGCGCAGGTTGAAAATGATCGCAAAATTGCGATTTATGACATCTTGGATGAAAACTGTTTCGACGTCGTCGGTGACTTCGAAGGCCCGTTCAATTTACGTCTGAGCGTTGAAGATAACCGGCTAATTTTTGATGTTCAGGATTCATCAGAAGAGCCGTTGGTAAAATTTACGCTTCCCCTTACCACGTTTCGGTCTGTCGTTCGCGACTATTTCATGATCTGTGAAAGTTATAATGAAGCCATCAAAATGGGCAGCCCGTCGAAGATCGAAGCCATCGATATGGGGCGGCGGGGCTTGCACAACGAAGGCAGCGAACTGCTGGCCAGCCGCCTTGCCGACAAAGTCAAAGTTGATACGCAAACGGCCCGCCGTCTGTTCACCCTTATCTGTGTTCTTCACATTCGGACGTAGGGCATGAATAAGAATCCCTCCGCTGTTCTGTTCTCTTGTACTTGGAATGCTGTCCGCTCACCCATGGCTGAAGGCCTGTTAAAAAAAATGCTTGGCCATAAAGTTTATGTTGATTCCGTCGGCGCAAAGAAAATGGATGTGGACGGTTTCGCCATTGCTGTGATGAAGGAAATCGATGTTGATATTAGCAATCACCAGCCGAAATCCTTCGACGATCTGCATGATACCTCCTACGATCTCATCATTACCCTGTCACCGGAAGCCCAGCATAAAGCCATGGAATTGACCCGAACAATGCATTGCGATGTAGAATTCTGGCATACCTTTGATCCTTCAATTGTCGAAGGATCACGGGACAACAGGCTCGCAGCCTATCGTCGAATTCGCCATCAGTTGATGCAGCAGATCATAAACCGCTTCCCGACCGATGCTGCCGCTGACCTTTTAGAAAAGGTATAAGATGGTGGCCTGCACTCAACCCAAACTAATCTTGGCGTCAGCGTCTCCACGTCGGCTGGACCTGCTAAAACAAATTAACGTAATGCCTGACGACGTCGTTCCCGCAGATGTGGATGAAACGCCGAAACTCCGGGAACTGCCGACGCATCTTGCAAAAAGACTGGCGAAGTTGAAGGCGCTAGATATAGCTGAAAAATTTCCCGGCGCATTGGTTCTGGGTGCCGACACGGTGGTTGCCTGTGGCCGTCGCATATTGGGCAAGGCAAGTGATGAAGCCGAAGCGCGGAAATTTCTCAACCTACTCTCAGGCCGTCGTCATCGGGTGCATGGAGGCATTACCCTGGTGGATCGTGACGGAACCCCGCGAACCCGCTTGGTGACGACTGCCGTGGTTTTAAAAGTCCTCAGTGAACAAGAAATCAATGGCTACATCGAAAGTGGCGAATGGCAAGGCAAGGCAGGTGCCTACGCCATTCAGGGATTGGCAGGGGCTTTTATTCGAAAGATCATCGGCTCCTATAGCAACGTTGTCGGTCTGTCCCTGTTGGAGACGACAGGGCTGTTACAAGGGGCGGGCTATTCTATTGCGCAGGGCCCAAATGACTGACGACGTTATCCTGATCAATTCTCAGCTCGGTGAAAGCCGCATCGCGGTATTGGAAGACGCTCGTCTTACTGACATCATCATCCGGCGATCTAAAACCGCAGGCATTGTTGGCAATATTTATTTGGGCCGTGTGGAAAAAGTTCTAACCGGGTTGCAGGCGGCGTTTATCGATATTGGATTGGGGCGGTCTGGATTTTTAGGACTCGCTGACGCGCGCTTGGTTGCCAAGCAAAATAACGACGCAGACGATTCAATTGCCGATTACGTGAAAGAAGGCGATGCGGTGCCGGTCCAAGTTACCCGCGAGGCATTTGAAGACAAGGGCGCAAAGCTGTCGCTTAAAATTTCGCTGCCGGGGCATTATATGGTCTTTGCGCCAGGGCAAGCGACAGTGAAAGTTTCGCGCCGGTTGGGCGATGAGGGGGAACGTAAGCGCCTGCAAGGGGTCTTATCGGACCTCTCAGACGAAGCTGATGGGGTCATTGCACGGACTGCGGCAGAGGGGGCTTCTGATCAAGCCTTGGCAAAGGACCTCAGCCACCTTCAGTCTTTATGGAAACAGATTTCTGATCAACGCACGACCGCGCGGCCACCGCTGTTAATGCTGGATCAAGCTGGATCAATTTATCGGGTGCTGGTGGATTTGGGCGGCTTAAGTGCTGATCGTATTGTTGTGGACGATGCAGGGGTCCTCGCCGAAATTAAGCGCGAGGCGGGCACAGGATCAGGATTGGAAAAAAACCTGACACTGCATACCGGAGACGAAGAACTATTTGAAGCCCATGGTGTTGAAGAACAATTGGATGCGGCCCTGTCGGGAACTGTGGCCTTGCCGTCAGGCGGAACGATCCTCATTGATGAAACTCGCGCACTTACAGCTATCGACGTGAACACTGGGGGCGCGCGTTTTGGCTCGCCGGAAGAAACCGCATTTCAGACCAACTTAGAAGCTGCCGACGTCCTTGCCCGAGAAATCCGATTGCGCAATCTGAGTGGTCTTTTGATTGTTGATGCCGTGCCTCTGCGGGCCGAAAAAAATAGGACAAAATTCTTGGCTCGGTTGCGTGAAGCTGTGGCCCGTGACCCGGTGCCCATGCATGTGGTGGGCTTTACCAAGCTCGGCTTGGTAGAGATGACCAGAGAACGTCGGCGTCCTTCACTTTCGACGGTTGTTTGTGGCGACCTCTTGAATGAACGAGCTAAGTCGACTTTGAGCCTCACCTTCGATGCCCTACGCCGGGTGGGTCGGGAATCTCACGCCCACCCCGGTCGGGCCCTGGCCCTAACGGCGGCACCCTTGGTAATTAATATGTTAAGAGGCGATGCCAGTCAGGCGCTAGCGGCTACGGATGAAAAACTTGGTCGCCCCCTCGTGCTGGAAGCTGATCCCACCTTGGCCACCTCAGAATTCCATGTTAGGCCTTTGGTCTAAGGTGAGGGAAAAGTAAAGATGGCACCTGCGGCAGACGGTACGGAAGATATCCCGCTCAAAGGGCTAAAATGCCCAATTTGCGCACGATCCGCGTTGGCCCGCTACCGCCCCTTTTGTTCCAAGCGGTGTGCTGATCAGGACCTCGGAAACTGGCTAACCGGCGAATATAAATTCGCGTCCGACGATGAACCAGACCTGGACGAAGACTATCCTGAAGATATCTAGAAATAGGCACCATTCAACGTGGGCCCAATGCTGGACAGGCCCCATTTTATCTTTTATAAGCTGCCACTCACCAACAGGCACGGCCCCTTCAATAGCTGCCGTTCCAAAATATGCCCAGGTAGCTCAGTTGGTAGAGCAGCGGACTGAAAATCCGCGTGTCGGTGGTTCAAATCCGCCCCTGGGCACCATTTATTATTCAATAAAATCAAATGGTTATGCTGAAAATCTCATTTCGAGACACCTTTTACAAGGTGCGTCTCAAGGTGCGTTAGCAAGTTGCAATAGGGTCCTACTCTCGAGTTTTCGAACCCAGACACCCCACCCCACTTCACGGTAAGTAACATCCATATGCTGCTTACTACACTGTGTTCTGCTCAATCGTTGCGCACAAATTCACGAAATGGGGTTCAAAAATTTATGTAAAATTTTAGGGGCTAATGAACAAAAGTAGGACAAATCTAGGTCTGTTCTATGTTGTTACTCAGCGCTGCGTTGTGTGAGCTGGTAGCTCGTCAGGCTCATAACCTGAAGGTCGTAGGTTCAAATCCTACCCCCGCAACCATCAAGACCCTACCGTCGTCTCCCAAAGAGGTGGCGGTTTTGTTTTGTTGTGTGAAGGTGAGGATCTGAGCCAGGGCGCCGACCAGGAGAACGTTGGGATTAGTGTGGTCATCGTCTGCGTGAACCTCAATACGGTCAATCATGGAACGGATGATCTCGATCGCTTGGGCTCGCGTCCCTTCATCAGTTAGCAAAGACTGTAGTTTGCTAACCTTCTTAGCATAGAGCTTGGCAATGTTGGGGTGGACCTCAATTGTGCCAAGATCGTTGGATGACGCAATGTGTCGTTCTAGTTCCACCTTGCGTAACTCGAGAGTTTTTAGTTCGTCGCGGACGAGTCCAGGATCGCCGTCGCCACCAGTGATGAAGGCAATGCATCGATTGATGGCGGTGCTCACTATGTTGAGTTCTTTTTGCAGTTGGCGATCTTGGCTGCCGCGTTCCTTTTGAAGTCGGCTAACTTCCGCTTTGAACTCTTGCACGAACACGTCCAGAAGATCTTCGTTGCCGAGGAGAATATCTTTAAGTCCGGTCAGGATACGAACTTCCAGGTCCATCGCCTTAATGCCAATTGGGCTGTCGCAAGTGCCACGTTCGCGCTTGGCGGAGCAGGAGTAGCGTTCCCGGTTGATGATGGTCATGGAGCCGCCGCAGGCGCCGCACTTTACAAGACCGGTTAACAACCGCTTTTTGGTTTGGCGTTTGTTGCCTGATTGAGATGTGTAACGCGCCTTTATTACCTGAACCTGTTCCCAGGTCTCATCGTCAATGATTCGGAGAGCAGGGACCTCTGTGATGACCCATTCATGTTCAGGGTTAGGTCTAGAGACCCGCTTGCCGGTGTCAGGGTCCTTGATGAATCTTTGCCGGTTATAGGTGATGCGACCGAGATAAAGTTCATTGTTGAGAATGCCGTTGCGGCGTTGACGGCTGCCGTTGATGGTCGACGCGTTCCATTGGCCACCACGAGGGCTGGGGATGCCTTCGGCATTGAGATGACCGGCAATGCGTCGTGGAGATATGCCGTCGGCGTACTCTTGGAAGACGCGCCGAACAGTGGTGGCTTGTTCGGGGTCGATCTCCCGTTCCCCCGTTGTGACGGTACCATCATCTTTTAGGGTTCGGATGATCTGATATCCATAGCTGTTACCGCCGGGGATTTTGCCGGCTTCGACCCGTCCCCGTTGGCCTCGCCGCGTTTTGATCGCCAGATCCTTGAGGAACAAGGCATTCATCGTGCCCTTGAGGCCGACGTGCAGTTCGTTGATCTCACCTTCCGACAAGGTCACAACTTTGATCTCGGCGTGGATTAAACGTTTATAGATGGCGGCAATGTCTTCTTGGTCCCGGCTGATGCGGTCGAGAGCCTCAGCGACGACAACGTCGAAGTCACCCTGCTTTGCCGCATTCATCAGGGATAGCATGCCGGGGCGGTTACTCAGGTTGCCGCCGCTAATGGCATAATCAGTGTAAACCTCCGCCACGGTCATGCCATCGCGCTCAGCGCGTTCTCGGCACAGGCGGACCTGATCGTCAATGGAAGCCTCTGATTGCAGGTCCGAGGAATAACGAGCATAGATGGCTGCACGCATGATTAACTCCTCTGAGGTAGAGTTTTATACGGTCCCCGTGCTTCGGCACGGAGGTTGTTACGCAAGGTCACTATAGACAATTGAACGGCACGGCCAGCTTCAAGCATATGGGCCTGGTTGTAGTACTTTTGAGACGTTGTGAGTGTGGTATGGCCGAGAATGCTTGCCGTGATGTGAACGTGTCCAGGGTCTTCGATGGCAACAGACGTGGCGGCACAATCCCGAAACAGGTGGGGGGAAATCTCGATTCCGAAAGCCACCTTGGTCCGTCTGGTTATGCGCCAGTAGTGGCTCTTAGCGGACAGGGCATTACCACGCGTCGAGATACACATCCGGTCCGATGTATGGTTGCCCAAGAGGGTCGGCCTCCATTCGGTCAAATAGGAGTCTATATACGGAGCCAGCCTTCTGGGCAGCGGTACGTCAATTGGCTTGCCGTTCTTGATCTCCGAGCCGTCAAACCGCAACCAGTAGGTGTCGCCGACCTTCGTCAGATGTCGACCTATCGTAACGGCGGTTAGGTTTTTGAGCCGGATCGGCCTGGCGGCAAGGAGGGCAATGATCAATCCATCACGGTACTGGGTGAGGGGGGCTTCGAGGCTATAACGACGGCTCGCATGATCGGCCGTTTCCATCAAGCGAATGCCGAGATCAAAAAGCTCTTGGGCCGAACGCAGTTTTGGTGCTTTGTCACGAACCGGTCTAGCTCGCACCTTGAGACGGTTCTGAATACCTCTCAGCCAACGCCAGTCTCTCTTGGGGGCCGCTGCTTGCGCAAGAAGTAGAAGGTTCAATACGTGATGCATGACCGTCTGCGATGCCGCCTCTGTATTGAGGTCACTGATATAAGCGCGGACACGATCCGGAGTGATGCGATCAAGTGGGGTCTCATAATTATCCAATATAGTGTTCATGGCTAACCAGGTGAGCCATTTGCCGTAGGAGCGGAATGTTGACTCTCTCGTCGTCGGTGCCCAGTTGGCTCCTGGACCTCGACCATCAAGGATATCACCTTCAGCAAACACGGCATCCCACATCGCCCGATCAGGCGTGGGCCATTGCTCCAATGTCAGGGTGTGTTTGGGGTATCTCGACATCTTAAAGTTCCGCCATCATCGTGGAGCCACGCAGCTTAAGAATAGTATCATCGAAGTGCCGGGAGGCGGCTGCCGTTTCCATGCCCGCATAGGCCTTTATTGTCGTCTCCATGGAGCGATGTCCAAGATGGCGCCGGACGTTCTCGTATTGGCCCGGGTTTTGGTCCAGATAGATCTTGGCGGCAATATGCCGAAATAGATGAGGATTAACTTCGAGGCCGGTTCCTTCGAAGACAAAACGCTTCAGCTGAATGCTGAGGGTGTGACCGGACTTTGGGGCATCTTCCGACCGTCCGGGGAACAGCCACGGGTTCGTGGGGGAACACAGACGGGGCCGGAAGTTTTTTAGGTACAACTCCAGGAGCCAGACAGTGTCTTTGGGAAGAGGATAGTCAAGGGGTTCGCCGTTTTTTACCTCTTCGCCCGGTATAACAAGATGAACTTCTCCTCCAGTCGCGCGGGATCGTTGAATGTGCCGTTCGATGTGAATACCGGCCAAGTTCTTTAGTCGGACCGGAGCCATAAGCAGGATCTCGACCGCCAAGGCCCATTGGACGAGTCGAGCATCGTGCTCTAACCCGCGATCCTCCCGAAGAACCTGTTTGACCGTCCGAAGGGAAAGTTCCAGCAGCAGGAGGACGTTCCTGGGGTCATCGAAGGGTCGAAGCCGGTCGCGATTCTTATCGGTCATGCCGACGGCCTTCGGATCAACCCGATTGCAGAGATCCTTCAGCGTCTCCAAGTGATCGTCGTCAACACCGACAACATACTTGGCTAGTATTTTTATCATGACCGCCAGGCCATGAACACGGGAGGTGGTTTTGTCATCGGCTCGGTCCAGATAGAACCGTAGAATGACTTTGGCTGAAGCCACGTCAACGATCTGGGCAACTGAGACAACATTCTTGATGTCCCAGCCACTGAGAACCAGAGCAGAGGCAAGTTCGCGGATTTGAATCAGACGCTTCTTGATGGTTGCCGGTGCCAGCGGTTTATCTGGTCCGGTGTCATCAAGAATATCGGCTCCGACCCACTGATCCATGGCCATGGCAATCTCGTCCTGGAAGGACAGCGGGAACTTCTCCAAGGGAATTGTGAACGCTCGACTGTCATTGGGGATGGTTAGCTTGCGTTGAGGCCATTCCGGAACGCGGCCGATGAGTTTATTCCATGCATAGAGGATCTTTTTCCAGCGTCCGCGAGGATCTGTCACCAGGCTCTCGTCGATCAGGGACTGCAACAATAAATGAGCGACGGTGTCGTCGACGTCTTCTGGATCAATTCCTTGCGCGCTACAGAGGTGCATAAGGCGTGACACCGATCGTCGGTCGTAGACTGCCTCTGGCCCGACCTTCGTGTCCCAGAGGCATTGCCATGCGGGGGTGAGGGGTGCCATGTAGGATCTGCCCTTGCCGGGGCCATATCTCTTCAAGGCAAATAGGAGATCGCTCTTCATGTTCGAGATGCGGCTCTTCTTCAGGCCGGTTTGCGCCGGGTGAAGGCGCTTGAGATAAGGGCGCACGAATGAGGCGTGGGCGGGAATTTGACACGGCTGCTTGCCGACCGTCTTGCAGAAAGATCGGATTGAAGATGCGACGTTCCTACGTCGCTGAATCCCAATCTGCTCGTCAGCTTCAACCGCGACGATCAAGTTCTCAAGGGTCAAGCTATCCGGGTCAGCGAATGCGTTGATAGGTAGGGATTCAGTCATCTCTAACTCCATAATGTTGAGTATACTTGGACAATAGTGGGTAATGAAAGGCATAAATGGACAAATACTAAATATAATTAAAGTAACTATGACTAAAAGATCCCCTGTTACTTACATATATATTCATTATTACTTTATAAAGAACTGACATAACTGGACAATAGTGACCATGAATACTCATGAGTTCCGCCGTGTTCGAATGAATGCTTGGAGGTCAGGTTCGCTGATTCTCAACTGTCGCCCGATACGGTGTGCCACCAAATCACCGGCATCAATCCAACGACGGATCGTTTTGGTTGATGCCTGGAGATGTTTAGCAGTTTGTTCGAGCGTGAACAGAGTGGGCAGGGAATGCTCGGGCATCACAACTTCATCATCACTCATGATGGTCTCCTTTGTTGTTGGGTGGGGGGATTGGGGTAGTGCTATCAGGTAATGTCACAGATGCTGCCGATGACAGGGACGTAGAAATACATTCCCTTGCCACTTGTCGTGCGAGGAGTCGCACAATTGCCTCCAGGCTTGTGGTAGGTTGATCAGAATTTGGTTGGACACGAGTGCTCATACTCTAATTCTGTCACGTAGAGCGATAAGTAATCCCAGGCCAATTTTGGAGGTGAAAACCTAGAAAAATTGGCCTCGATTTAATTGCCGGCTAATAGAAATGGGTAAATTAGTCCTGGGACCAGAGGGCACGCTTCTCAAGGCTTGCTTGGATTGATCGCCCACTGACCGTTGATGCGAAATCGGGAAGCATGTGTTCGTAGAACTTTAGGACGAAGTCTACGAACTGTCCGGTTCGGTCGGCACGTTCCCAATGGCGGGTAACGCTTGGGCTGGAATTGGTTCGACCCTCAAAAACCTCGGCAAGTCGAATAACTGCCATATCATTAAGCTCGTGTTTTGTCTTCCAAGGAAGGGAAGGTTCATTTGTGCGATCGAATATTGTTTCCAGAAAGTACAGGTTTGCGACAGTTTCGTTGAGGATTTGTCTATAATCCATGGCCGATGCGCTGGCCATACGAGCCAGAGTCGGAACATCAAGTTGAGCTAGCGCCGCCGTTAAAGTTCGGCAAAGGTTGGCAATGTCTTTTGGTTTCGTTTTGCGGGATCGATCAACGCGATTAACCTCATCAGCAGTGACGACCAAGGCCGCAATGATCTTAAGGTCAAATAGATAATGGGCGTGGTCATTATCTATCTGCTCCGGCAGTTTGACATCGCAACATGACCAGATCTTACGGACGTTATTCCAAGCGTTATCATTCGAGGAATTTTCCATACGAAAAGGATAGCAGATATCGCTGTTTGTCTCGACTAGTTTGTAATACCCAAATCGGATTGGCGGACATCAAATCCCAAAATTCGACTTCTGCTTATCGCAGAAAAGCAGACATAATCAGACGCTGGAATTTACTTCTGCTATTAGCCGAGGGAGCCATAAGCGGAAGTTCGTGATGCCATCAGATGGCTGCCGTTTTAAGATTGAGTGGGCTAGGGTTAGTTCCGTCTATCTCAGGCTCGGTGGCCTCGGACAGACGTCGAAAACCAGCCTACCTCATTGCCGCTAGCCAATTTATACTGGGCAAAGTTAGAAATTTCAGAATGGATATTTCACCGGATTGCGCTGAGAGAGACGCTTTTTGGCAATAAAATAGTATCCTCATGATCAGCCCCCTTTGATTGGTCCACCTTGAATGTTAGTGCATGACCGGTTCCTGGTCCATCGGGATGATGGTTTCGGGAGCCGGCGGGCGATAGCCTAATGCACTATGCGGCCTCTTCGTGTTGTAATGTTTCCTCCATTGTTCGATGATAATTTGTGCTTCTTTCAAGGAATAAAAGACCTCGCCGTTAAGCAGTTCGTCTCTGAATTGGGCATTGAAGCTTTCACAGTATCCGTTTTCCCAGCGTGATCCTGGCTTGATGTAGGCCGTTTTTGCACCCACAGCTTTGATCCAGTTCTGTACGGTCTCGGCAACGAACTCAGGTCCGTTGTCCGACCTGATAAAAGCTGGCACCCCACGCAAGATGAACAGGTCAGTCAGCACATCTATGACATCTGTTGAGTTGAGCTTGCGGTTTACCCGGATTGCCAGACATTCATGGCTGTGCTCATCAAGAATATTTAACGTCCTGAGGACCTTTCCATCGTCGGTTCTGTGATGGACAAAATCATAGGACCAGACGTGGTCGCGGTATTCCGGCCTCAATCTCACGCATGACCCGTCATTCAACCAGAGATGGCCTTTCTTTGGTTGTTTCATTGGGACTTTCAGCCCCTCACGCCGCCACAGGCGTTCAATACGTTTGTCATTGACCTGCCAACCGGCATCTCTCAGCAAAGCTGCGATCCTACGGTATCCATATCGACCATACTGTCGCACCAGTTCGATCATGTCCGCCACAAGGCATTCTTCATCCGCGCGGCCCCGTGGTCGTCGTCGTTGCGTGGAACGGTGCTGGCCAAGTACGCGACAAATACGACGCTCCGATAGGTTCAATTTACTTCGCACATGATCAATGCAAACTCGACGATGCGCGGGGCTTTGAAGTTTCCCCTTGTGGCCTCGGTCAGGATCAACTTATCCAAAGTCAGATCAGAAACGGCTCGTCTTAACCGCTCATTCTCCTTTTGAAGACGCTTCAGTTCTTTAAGTTGAGCGGTCCCCATTCCACCGTACTGCTTACGCTAACGGTAGAAGCTCTGCTCTGTGATCTGAATTTTCCTGATCGCATCCACACGCGCCATTCCTTGGCCGACAAGCACCTCAACCTGCCGTAATTTTGTAATGATCTCTTCCGGACGATGTCTCTTGATACCCATTATTTGGTCCTCCTTTACTAACTATAAGGGTGGACCAACTCAGTGGGGGAGGATCACTCAGACAACGCAATTTTTTATGGACCCTAATAATTATTTCAACTTAGAAACATTGCAGAAATCTATAATAGGAATAGACGTGCTATAAAAAGTTTATGAGAGCATATTTTGATTCGAACTTCGGAGATATTTGAGATCATGGGTAACAATATAATCAAGTCTGTTGCGACAGTAGCGCTGATTGCGACATCTTTATTCGTGACCTCTGCCAACGCGACTACATTGGAAGAGGTGAAGAAAAAAGGAATTCTCCATTGCGGAGTAAGCCAAAATCTTATCGGCTTTTCAAGCATCGATAAGGGAGGCAAATGGGCTGGGTTGGATGTCGATGTTTGCCGAGCTTTAGCCGCCGCTGTGCTTGGAGACGCGACGAAAATAAAATATTTTGCATTGACGGAAAAGGATCGATTTACCGCACTGCAAACGGGAAAAGTAGATATTTTGTCACGCAATACAACATGGACCTTGGCGCGTGATACAGCGCTCAACCTCAATTTTGCCGGGGTTAATTATTATGATGGTCAGGGCTTTATGGTGCGCAAGGCTCTAGGTCTAAAGAGTGCTAAAGAGTTGGGTGGTGCGACGGTATGCCTTGCAGTTGGGACCACGACTGAACTCAATCTCAGCGATTATTTCAGAGAGAATAATATGACCTACAGGGCTAAGAAATATGATGGCTCCTCTGACGCTGCCGAAGCTTATGATCAGGGTAAATGCGATGCCTTCACGACCGACCAGTCCGCTTTGGCCTCGCGTCGTTTAATTTTGAAAAATCCGGATGATCATATGATCTTACCCGATGTGATTTCCAAGGAGCCTCTTGGCCCCGTTGTCCGTCATGGAGACGATCAATGGCTAGATTTGGTTAAGTGGGCATTATATGCCACGCTCGAGGCTGAGGAGAACGGTGTGACCTCAAAAAATGTTGACCAAATGAGGCAATCTAAAAGTCCGACTATCCGTCGCCTGCTCGGTCTTGAAGGCGGTATGGGTAAAAAACTTGGCATTGATGATGAATGGGCTTACCGAATAATTAAACAGGTCGGCAACTACGCTGAGAGTTATGAACGATATGTCGGTCTCAATTCTCCTTTGAAGTTACCACGTAGTGTGAATTCCTTATGGAAGCACGGCGGTCTTCACTATCCAATGCCAATTCGGTAACAGGGCATATATAAGTAATGATTGACTGCACGCGATGGATCAAATGAAGTTAGCGGATCGCTCCGATAATCCTACTCGGAGTAGCTCGGTCGTGTGGACCTTGCGCCGAGTATTGATGTTAATCGTTGTGGTGTCTTCATTTGCAATGGTCGGCACTTTGGTGTGGGTTTCCGATACCTATCAGCGTTTCGCAATTGATACCCAGAACAGATCAACAAAGACGATGGCAACCTTTCTGGTGAAGCAAAGGATCGTCCAGCAATATGAAAAAAAGATTGTTCCCTTTACCGACGAATGGGCACGCCTATCAACACTAATTGCAGCCGTTAAGGAGAATCTTCCTGGTACCGCCCGAATTGCCGCCAGTCGTATGATGCAAACGATAGAGGTGGCCGAAGGTCGTGTCCGCCTCCGCAATGTTGTAGTTTACACCAAAGGTATGGAAGTTTTCGCAATGGCGGAGAAGGGATCTGGCGAAAATTTGGCCATGCACCGCAAAATCTTTGACCGGCTGAAACAGCGCAATCTGAGTCAGAAACGGCAAAAGACGACATTTTTATGGAGGACTCCCAAAGGCCAGCCTGTTCACAGCATTATCGCGCCAATTGGGGGATTTCAGGTTTTCGGCTTCATAGAGTTTGTCACCGACCCAACGCCCGAATTGATTGGTATGGGCGATGCTTTCGGCGGAATGTTCAGGCTTTTTGACCAAAGGGACAATCTTTTATTTGAGAGCTTAGAAACACCTGAAAAGGAATTGAAAACAAATCTGCTTCAACCTAAGCGTAGTGCCAAACCAGCAACCGTTAACTTGGAAACTTTGCGTGTCGAGATCACCGATACGATGGGAGGACTCTGGGCCGTGGCGACCATAACCCAGGACGTTTCACAATTTAAAGGGTCAATTGCATCGCTTCGAAATCAAGGCATCGGAATCATTGCCGTAGTTGTATTGGCAAGTATTTTACTTGGTTGGTTGCTTCTGCGTCTGTCCGTATTTTCCAGACTTCATAACTTTGCGTCTGCTATGGAAGGCCTTGCTCACGGCGATACGGAAACGGATATTCCGGCCACTGGGCACGACGAATTCAGAACTATAGGTATGGCGTTACAGACGTTACGGACGGCTGTTATAGAGCGCAATTTCGCTGAAAATGCCCTCGCCGAGCAGACGCGGCTCCTCAACTTGACCTTGGAAAGCGTAGGCCAGGGAATAACCATGTATGGCGCCGATTGGAAATTGGTGACCTACAACAATCGATATAAGGAGCAATTTGATCTGCCCGATGAATTGTTTAGGGAAGGAGAATTGTTCGACAATATTGTCGGCGCAACCCTGAGGAAAGACGAAAAGGGCAATCTGAACAAGGTGCTCAAATCTATTAGGGACCCGAAACGCATGACGGAAGTCTGGGAACGGGATATGGTTCGAGAAAACGGGCGCGCTATTAACATACTGAGCAATCCGGTTCCGACAGGGGGCTTTGTCGTCACCACGACTGACATCACCGAGCGTAAACGCACGGAAGGTCACCTTCGTAATGCCTTGGACAATATGACAGATGGCATATTTCAGCTAGATGAAGACCTCAACTATAGCCTAATTAATGATCGGTATAAGGAACTTGTTGACGTTCCTGATGATCTGATTCAAATCGGTCGACCTATCCTTAGCGTCGTTCAATATATCGCCAAGCGCGGAGATTATGGTCCGGTGGAATTTGATGAAATTGTGGAAAAAAGGATGGGCGTACTTCGGCAAAAGACGGCGACAACGTTTGAGGTGAACACACCGAAAGGAGTCATCGAGTTGCGCCAGGCACCATCTGCCGAAGGGGGCTCGGTATCGGTTGTTATTGATGTCACAGATCGTAAGCGATTTGAAGAGTCGCTTGCTCAAGCCAAGATCACTGCCGAAAATGCAAATCAAGCTAAAGCTGAATTTCTCGCCACCATGAGCCACGAAATCCGCACACCTATGAATGGTGTCATCGGTATGATTGATCTCTTGCAACAGACCAAGCTGACGAATGATCAAGGTGAAATGGTGGATACAGTCCGCAGGTCTGCCTATTCGTTGCTTACGATCATTAATGACATTCTTGATTTTTCCAAAATTGAATCCGGCAAGCTGGAACTTGAATCCATTCCGATATCGATTTGTGACGCGATTGATAGTGTTGCCGAGACCCTATCGGCGACGGCCAGGGGCAAGAATATTTTTCTTCGCACCTACGTTGATCCAAAAATTCCAGACGCCGTCATGGGCGATCAACTCCGGATCCGGCAAATTTTGTTTAACCTGGCAGGGAATGCAGTCAAGTTTACAGAGGAAGGCGGCGTGTTGGTTCGTGCTGACCTTCTAGATAATAGCGCCCAGGCCGAAGCGACGATCCGAATTCAGATCATCGACAGCGGTATCGGCCTCAACGAAGAGGGGATGTCGAACCTATTCAAGGCGTTCACCCAGGCGGAAAGCTCAACCACACGTCGGTATGGAGGAACCGGACTCGGTCTGACGATTTGCCAGCGGTTGACGGAATTGATGGGCAGTGAGATCGTGGTCGAGAGCGTCTTTGGCGAAGGCTCCGTATTCAGCATAACCCTGACCCTGCCAATAGCCAGCCAACATAATATTAAGAGTGATGGTTATGACCTCAGCGACCTAAATATTATATGCGTCTTAAATAATGAACTCGTTATCACCTACCTTGAGCATTGGGGGGCAAAAGTTACGGCTTACAAAGACCCAAACGAAATGCCGAATGCCTTGAATGTGGCGGTCAAAAATGGGGTTCCGGTTGATGTTGTTTTTATGGGCCCTCGTGTGCCGTTGGAGGAAGCATTCGACATCATCAAGGACATTCAGTCGCAGCCAAAAATTTCGAACACGGCATTCGTCGTTGGCAACCCGACCAGGAAGCAGAATATACAGACGAGTTTGGACAATACAGTTTACATTGAGACCAGTCCAAATAAGCGTCCAGCCTTCATTAGAGCCATTGCGGTTGCTGCGGGGCGCGCCAGCCCGGAGGTAAATTACGACAACGTGGATACGCTTGAAGGCGTCGGGGAAGGTCCCAGCGTAGAACAAGCAGAAGCCGCCGGACAATTGATCTTGCTGGCCGAAGATAATCTTACGAACCAGGAAGTTCTCCTCCGGCAATTGAATTATCTCGGATATGCTGCCGATGTTGTGAATGATGGAAAAGAGGCTCTAGTGGCGCTCGGCAACAAATCTTATGCGACACTCCTATCTGACTGCCATATGCCAAATTTGGACGGCTTTGGTCTGACGGAGACAGTCCGTCGTGGTGAAGTTGATACCGGCAAGCGTCTTCCCATCATCGCGATAA
This sequence comes from Rhodospirillaceae bacterium, assembly GCA_018660465.1. Lineage (NCBI taxonomy): Bacteria > Pseudomonadati > Pseudomonadota > Alphaproteobacteria > Rhodospirillales > Rhodospirillaceae > Rhodospirillaceae bacterium. Next base: position 6,102 of record JABJKH010000018.1, on the reverse strand, counting down.
CGGCAAGTGCGCTCAAGGCCGAGGCAGACCACTGTTTTGAGGTTGGTATGGACGATTTTCTATCTAAGCCAGTCGAATTGCCGAAGCTACACGCGGTGCTGAGAAAATGGATGCCGGGAGAACCACCAACGAAAATTGAATTGATAGATGGACAGGGCGGCAGTGAGGGCGAACAAAATGTTCCGTTGTTGGCCAATACCGATAAAACCGACGTAAAAGCGTTGCCAGAAATTCCCGGGCTCGATTTAGCGGCGGCGATTGAGAGAATTGGAGGCCGTCGGAAATTGTATCAAAAATTATTTGAGCAATTTCTTGAAGAACATATCACGGATACCGACATCATCGGCCGCGCGCTCGGCAATCAAGATTGGGAAGAAGCGCGCGTGTTGACCCATACATTGAAGGGGATCGTGGGAAACCTCGGCGCGACTGCCTTACACAAGGCGACGATGGCGCTGGAAAAATCGATACATGATAAAACCGAGGACGCGGCAGCTCGTGCGCTTGAGGAAGCCGCCGCCGCGGTCGCCATTCTTGTTGAAACACGTGACATCGTAGTGGAGGCACTAAGGCCGTATGAATCTTAACCTGTGCCATCCGGCTTAGTATCGGAAGCATAGATCCAGACAAATTCCATGCCTTACCGAACTTACCACAATTCAAGTCTTGACCTCTGCGGTACGTAACCCTAACCGACCCCCTAAAATGTCCGCTTTGGGTTGCCGCCTCAACCGGTCGATGCAACACATGCATTACCCCCTAAAAGCGGACGTAATGATTCGGTGTAGTCCTCCTGGTCAACGTCTCGAACAGATTATTGGGACCAATGGGTTTGGCCACATGGTCGTTCATTCCGGCGTAAAGGCATTTTTCTCGATCTTTGACCGTGGCGTAGGGCTGTATGGGGGATGAATTACTTGGCCTGGGGCTTTCTACTTAAAGATAGAGAAAAGTAAATTGGCGGTTCTGAACTGAATTTCAAAGCGCCAGATGGCATGAATTTAAAATATTGATATTCATAGGCGATTAAATGATCATAGGAAGTGCGTTCGTTTAAACATCAAAATTCGATGAGGATGGGAGATCTCAGTTGCGCGCCCTCGGACAAAATAGCCACCTCTCAGCCTTCGTCTTGGTCCTATCCGGTCTTTATCTCATGGGCTGTGCTCAGACGGCACAAGTGGATGAAAAGTCCGAGCTACCATCAGTCCAAAATCTGAAGCAGCACGAAGACGACCACGAGCATCATGAGAACGAATTTCTAGTACTGGACCCACCGCCCGGCTACCTGACAAGCATCCCTAGCTTGGGTTTCTCGATCGTTGATGTTGTACGTTTGGACGCAATGCAGTCAACACTATATCATTTAAAGATCGACAGCGGCCATCATCCTTTTCAGGTTCGCCATCTGCATGACAAGTTTCATCCGAACGTGATCGCCGACGTTAATCACCATTTTGGATTGCACGCTCGGTACAGAAAGTTAACGGACTATTTCAGCCGGCGGGCGGCAAATTGGGGGACGCCAAAATCGGGTTGTGGACAAGGCATCAGGATGGGAACCGTTGATGGCGGTCTAGACACAAAGCACCCGGCCTTCAAGGGGCGTAATGTCACCTACCGTTCATTCCATCGTAAAGGCCAAAAAATTTCTTCCATCGCGCATGGAACAGCGGTGGCATCCGTGCTGGTCGGCGGCCCGACATGGGGCAACATGTTGCCGAACGCGCATTTGAGCGCTACCAATGTTTTCCAAAAAGACAAGAAAGGGCGATCAAGGGCCAGCGCGAAAGGCATCTTTCTGGCAGTCAATTGGTTGCTTAAGCAACGCTTAAAGGTCATCAACTTTTCTATTGGTGGCTCGGCCAATCGACTGGTGAAAAGGGCCATTGAGCGTGCCCACAAGCGCGGCATCATTTTGATTGCGTCGGCTGGAAATAACGGACCCCTCACTCGAAAGAAATCCTATCCAGCGGCGTTTCGGCATGTCATTGCGATCGCCGCGTCCAACAGGTTTGATAAAACAGCCAAGTTTTCATCGGCCGGGGACTACGTTGAATTTTCGGCCCCCGGCGTCAAAATCTATACTGCAGTTCCAGGTGGCGGTAGGTTAATGTCCGGAACATCTTTCGCATCGCCTATCGTTGCTGCCTTCGCCGCTGCGGCGATTAAATATAAAGGCATCAAAAATCTAGATCAAATGCGTGCGTATTTGCGTAAAAACACTGCCGCACATGGAAGAAAGAAATGGGACAAGTTCTCGGGCTGGGGTTTTCTTCATGTTAACCCGCCTTGCTGATCAACAGGTCATGTACTCATAATGACCCCAAAATCACTCGAGCATCACTTGGTCTCGAATACCCAAACGCCGTCCCAACCGGCGGGCGGCGGCTCCGCGCGGAGGTGAGCGACGCGGTCTAGATAGACGGCGGCGGCGGAATCATCCGAATTTGAGTCCAAGCACGCCCTAAAGGCTGTATCAGCGGCGTCCCAATTCTGCTTCCGATAGGCTTCGAGTCCGACATGGAAGCTATCCAGCCCCGGTTGCCCGTTCAATTCCGCCAGCAGTTCGTAAACCCGCGTAGGCTCGTTCTTGCCCTTGACTTTGATCAGGTCGAGTTCTCGCAGAGCAACACCGTCGCCGGCCAAATCACGGGTACGCTCCGAAACCATAGCGCGTGTGCCGTAGGCCTTGTTGGCGCCCTCAAGCCTGGCGCCTAGGTTCACCGGATCACCCATGATGGTGAAGCTCATTGATACCCGGGAACCGACCGTACCGACGATCATCTCACCGGTTGAAACGCCGATCCTGAGATCGATGTCGAGAGACTCCGCCTTGGAACCCAACTCCCGCTTTACGTCGTTTCGAAACATTTCCAGATGTTCGAGGGCCTGAACGGCGGCCCGGCAAGCCAACGTAGCGTGTTCATCCGCCGCCGTGAACGGCGGCCCCCAAAAGGCCATGACGGCGTCACCCATGAACTTGTCGACGACGCCATTGTTCTCGGAGATGGCGTCAGTCATGTGGCCGAAGAAACGGTTCATCATCTTGATCAGGTCGTCCGGCGCCAACGCCTCCGAGATCGAGGTGAAGCCCTTGAGGTCGATGAACATCACCGTCATCTCGCGGCGCTCTCCACCGGGTTCGGCGAATTCTGGGTGGTCCAGAAGATTGGTGACGATCCTCGGGTCCATGTACTTACCGAAGGTTTCCTTGATGCGCTCTTTCAGGCGCAACTCGCCAACCATGTGGTTGAACGAGCTGGTCAGCCGGCCGATTTCGTCGCGGGACGTAACTGGCACCTCAGTATCGAGGTCGCCGCCCTCGACGGCTTCCGTTCCGGCGACTAGGTTGCGTACGGCGCGGACGATCACCCGTGTGACAATAAGGGCAAAACCGAATCCAAGCAGGGCAGCAAAGGCGGTCAGGATGATATTGGTGGTCAGCAGGGTCTTCTCGTCCCGGTCGGCCCTCAGTACGGCGGCGTTTGTCAGTCCCTCGATATGGCGTCGCAGCTTGGCGATTTCGGCGTTGACCGCGTCTTGATGCGAATTGAGAATAGGCGCCAAAGTGTCGAACAAGTGCAAGTCACCGGCCACCCGCGCCGCCACGAGCTTTTCGCCATGGTCCGTAAAAGTCTTGTGGGCGGTCTCAATCGCGATCAACGATTTTTTCAACGTGGCAACCCGCGCATCGGCGCGAAGCAGTTGCCGCGCCTTTTCGAATTCTCCGGCGATTTTAGCCCCCAAATTATCGAAACGTTTCCGGTTGCGAGCTACCGATTTATTCGGCGAGTCGTCTTCAACCAGGACGAACAAACGTTGCAGCAACACACCTTGCTCCAACGTACGAACGTTGACCCGGGTCACCGCCTCGGTCACGGGCATGTGCTTCCCTGCAATAGTGTCCAATTCGTCGGAAATATTGGCGGTGAGCCGAATGGAATAGACGGCGACAGTAACCATAAATATCAGAACCACTAAGGCGATGCCGAAAATCTTCTGGCCAATTTTGAGGCGCATACCACTACCCAAGTTGCTGATTCTTGCTTTCTAAATAACTTTGGACGCAAACCCCAAAATGCGCAATAGTTATAGCATAATGCGTGAATAACACGTGTTTGTAACAGGGGAGGCGGTGACAATGACCGGGTGCGGAGCGCTCAAGCGATCCTTCTCGGTGAAAGTTTCAACTTTTGTGGTCGCGGGGCTGATTGTCCTAGGAGTTTGGTCAGCGGATTCGGCTGGTGCCGGTTTCGTCGAACTGGCACAGGCGCCGCAAGACGGCCCGCCGACGGCGGGAACCACGTTCGAAGTCCTCGGTTCGATCCAGGGCCTCGGCGGTCTTGCCGTCACCGGCGTCCAGACCATCAAGGACGTAACCACGGCGACTGTCACGGTGAAGGGCGTTTCGGCCCAACTCGTCGGTTTCAACTTCAACGACCAGACTTACGCGGCGGTCCTCCCGACTGCCTTCAATTTCGCCGACTTCGTGCCGGGGATCGACGGGACGGTTCTCGATGAAATCGCGCTTCCCTCACCGGTGTTAATCGTCGCCCCGGCCGGAAGCGATCCGGCGCAACTGTCCTCGCGCTCGTTGCCAAAGGCAGTTGGGGACGCCCTCGCAGCCTCGGGCGCAAGGAACCCCACGGTCACCAGCGGCATTACCCTTTTCGGCCGCATCGACGGCTCCGAGGCCACGCAGACCGCTGCCCTGCTCTCGCTCGTTGCCGTCCAGGACGCGAGCTTACCGATCAGCGGAGCGCTCGATCCCGCCATCTTTCAAGTGGCTACCAACGACAATGCGTCGGCGCTCAGGGCTACGATCCTAAATAAGCTCAATCTCAGAATACCGCTCCCGGCTCTGAAGCCTCAGGGTTTACCCGCTGACCTCGTGTTCGCCGAGGGCGCAGCCCTTCGGTTCCATAGCGCAGCGGGTAACGACGGGTCCCGCGTCGTCGAGACCGACATCTTGGCCGCGTTGGCGTTGAGGCTCGCCAATCAGACGGTCAACTTCCAGGGTGAGATCGACTTCACCCGCACTGGCGGTCAGAATTCCCAGAATTCCCAGAATTCCCAAAATCCCCAGAACTCCCAGACCAACATCGCCCTTTCCGGCACCACTTCGGGCCGGCTCAACCTGCCGTCTTTCATCCCGGTGCAATTGACGAATATGTCAATTGCTGCCACTAGCGTGGCCGGCAAATGGACCACGTCGCTAAAGGCCAAGACCACGTTCAGGAATAAGGATATCGACCTCTCGGTCGCCCTGGTGCCGGATTCAGCGGGCAAGTTCGTGCCGAGCGTCTCGCTTCAAACTCAGGTCACGGTGGCTGAGGTTATCGGTTCCGCGAACGTGCCGGGAGTCGACGACATTCAGCTCGACGGCGCCACCATCACCAACGGCTTCGTCGAGGCCCAGGCGACAATCAAGGATACGCAGGCCAAGGTCATCCTCTTCAAGCCGACGCCACAGTCAAAAATTCACCTCGCTGCCCTGCCGTCCGAGTTTAAGTTCTCGACCTTCCTGCCGCAGCTGGGCCAAACGGCGTTCGACGCCGCGACCTTCAAGTCCACGGCGCTTGTCTGGGTTCCCACGGGTGAAGCGAGGAACGGCGTACGGACATCTGGTCTACAGACGGAGGTGGCTTCGGCGTTGCAGGCGACGGCGGAAACACTGGATTTCAAGGGAGGTCTCAATCTTTTTGCCCGCATGAACCTTGAGGCCTCGGGCAGCATTGCTACTCTGCTGAGCCAAGTTGGCACCGATACCTCGAACCTGCCGCTTAGGGGCACATTGAACCCGGTAGTGTTCCGCGATGCCACCGGAAACGCTCAGGAAATCCGCGACGTCCTTCTCGACAACCTGGACCTACACGTACCGCTACAGACTTTGGCGTTGCCTGGGCTGCCGGGTGCTGGAACTTTCAAGGACGGCAAACTGGCGATCAAGGGTCAGCGGAATGCGGACAACCAACGGGTCATCGATATCGGGGTGAAGGGTGATCTCGAGGTCGACTTGAAAGGCGAAAAGATCGACTTCGCGCTTGAGGTAGAGCTGGACCGGGCAGCGGGCGGCGACACCGATCTTTCTATCGCCGG